>QHSV01000086.1 GCA_003221655.1 Candidatus Rokuibacteriota bacterium | reverse complement strand
GAGGCGAGGCCGAAGTGCTCGTCGACGCCGCGTCCGGTTGCGCCCAGTACGCCGAACGAGTGGGATTCGTCAATCATGAGAAACGCGCCGTACTTTTTCTTTAGCGCGACGAGCGCCGGCAACGGACAGATATCGCCATCCATGGAATAGACGCCCTCGGCGACGATGAGCGTGCGACGCCCGAACGGGCGGGTGTCCAGCTTCTGACGCAGCGAGTCCATGTCGTTGTGGCGGAAGCGCCGGATCGGTACGTGGGCGAGCTCGCAGGCGTCAATCAGACTGCGATGGGCCAAGGCATCTAAAATCACTCGATCGTTGCGGGTCAGCAGCGCCGAGATGACCGCCAGGTTCGCGAGATACCCGGTGGTGAACGATACGGCGGCCGGCGTGCCCTTGAAGTCGGCTAGCTGGCGCTCCAGCTGGTGGTGGAGGTCGTTCGTGCCCGTCAACAACCGGACGCCGCCAGTGCCCGTCCCGTACTTCTTGATGGCTTCGACCGCGCTGGCGTCGACATCGGGGTGGCCGATCAACCCCAGGTAGTCGTACGAAGATAGCATCAGCACACTACGACCGCCGATTTGAACCCTGGCGCCGGACTTACCTTCGAGGGGGATCTGATAGGGATACACGCCCATTTGGGAAGCACGGTCGAGGAGCTTGAACATCGTGGCGGCGTCGGGATGCAGCAGAGTGTTTCCCATCGGCGCGGGCGGTGTCACGGGGGTCGTCGGGGCGCTAGGACCGTTTAGCTGACTGCCTCTTTGCTGCAGCAGCCGCGCCAATCCCTCGCGTTTTTCCTTCGGGGAGAGGTCTTTGATCCGTCTGTCTGCCATCGGGCATCTCCTATGCGTTTAACTTTATGGGCCCCAGCGTGGCGATCGATACGGCCTGCTCTTCGTCGTTCGCCGTCCATCTCGCATGCCAGAGCCTCGCCGACGGGCGGATGTCCTCGAGGGCGAGGTCGGCGGGTGGAGCGTCGATCAGGCGAGAACCTGGCACGAGCGCGGCTGGCTGTGCGAGCCACGTCGGGTACCAGAACGAGCGGATCTCTCGCCGGGCCTGATGCCGCGCGCCCGCGCCGCCGTCGAAGCCCTCGTACGAGGCGGATGTAGGAACAGGGTTCGGAGGTAGGACTGATCGACGTCCGTCACGCGGATTCCTCCCATTCGGATGCGGGGCGCTTCTCCACGACGTATGGGACGCGGACTACCCGGAGGCCCTGGCCGCTCACGAGCCATCCCAGCATGTAATCGTCGGCGAGCTGATCGGCGTCGGCTTCAAATCTGCCAATCGAGCGCGGCTGGCAAAACCACTCGTTGATGAACATGGCCCCGAGTTGTGAGGCCATGGCCGACGTCGCCGGTAGAGCACAACGGACGCAAACGCCGCGAGCCAATAGACGGCCGCAAAGATTACCAAGCCGAGAAACACGAAATCGATCATCGACGTTTCACGGCTCGACCTGGGTGCACATCGCAACACACGGAGGCCACAGCGAGCGGAGTCCTAACAGGTAACGCTCGGACATGCCAATGCCGCAACAGGCGACAACGATCCGGCGACCGTTCATAGATGCCTCCCATGCACACTGCGGTCACGTCGGGAGCAGAGACCAGCCAGTGGTGTGCAAGGGCAGAACACCCAAAAGGCGTTCTGGCCGACCTGCCGCCAGGGCGCTAGTCGAGTATCAGGACTCGGGCCGGGGCTCTATATAGGCGGCGCGCGGGGGGAAGCAGCCGTGTGCGGCGAGACCTGGACGAACCTCGGCCGCAACGGTTCGATGCCGATGAGAGGCGTCCACAAGGGTCCGAACTCGGTGAGCAATGGCACTTCGACGGCGCACGCACTGACGATGAAAATGACAACGTTGTCGAAATCGGCGTCATCCCAATAGCCGCCGATCCACGTTGGGTCGGGCGGATCGGCGTGGGCTGCGGGCACCAGCGCGAGCAGGGCAGCGACGATGAGGACGACGCAGTACCTCTGCAGCACACCATATGATTGCCTGAGTTCTCATTGTGGGTCAAGCAAGTCACGTGCTGTGCATCATCGACGGCCCCGCCGGGCTGCGACGCGCTGTGGGGTTGGTGTGGCAGAGGGCCCGCGGTGCAACGCTGTTGCGTCCATAAACTGCGCAACGCCCTGCCTGTCGAGCGGCCGAGCCGATACTACCTCACCGTCAACCTCAAGACGGCCAAGGCGCTCGGTCTCATCGACAGTGGCTGCGGGTGAACCCGGACGGGTTCGTGCTCAACTTCAAGATTGGCCCCCGCTCGCGCGATCACCCGCCGACCTTCTTCCGCTGAAACTCCGCGACGCCGCTGCGGCGGATGATCCAATCCCCCAGGCGCGGGAAGAGCTGCGCCAGCGCGAAGACGGGACGCATAGGGCGGGAGTTGACGATCACTTCCGGGCACGGCGCCTCGATGGCTCGCACGACGGCAGTGGCGACCTGGGCGGGCGTGCAAGACCCCATTAGCCACGGCGGCGGCATGCCGAACCGCGCGAACATCCCTACTCCGACGACATAGCCAGGAAGGATCGTGGACACGTGGATTCCCGTCTGGGCGAGCTCCAGGCGCAGGCCTCGGCTCCATTCGCCCAGCGCGGCCTTGGTCCCACAGTAGACGGCGTCGTACGGCACGCCCAGCTTGCCGCCAATCGAGGAGACGTGAACGACATGCCCGTGGCCCTGCCGCAGCATGTGTGGGAGGAGGAGATGAGTCAGGTGGATGGGCGCGGCGAGGTTCACCTCGATCGTCTGATCGACCGCCGGCCAGGGGGTCTGGACGAATGCGCCCTCGTTTTCAACGGCGGCGTTGCTGACGAGGACGTCGATACGATCGAACTCGTTAAGCACGCGCTCGGCGAGTCGTTGCCGCTCAGTCGCGTCGGCAAGGTCGACCGGTACGGCCAGCGTCCGGATGCCATAGGACCGCAAGGCATCACAGGTGTCACGCAACCCGTCAGCGGATCGCGCGGCGAGGGCGAGGTGAGCACCCCTGCGCGCCAAAGCGTCGGCGATGACGGGGCCGATGCCCCGTGAGCCTCCCGTGAGCAGCACATACCTGCCGGAAAGAGTGTTCATCCGGCCCTCCCGATTCGCCGATGATGAATCGACACCGGAAACGTAGCGGCGCGGCGGCGGCATCAAGCGCGGTAAAGTTCTCCTCTGTCGAGGCAGGCACGAGAAAGTGCGTGCGCATGTCACGGATTCGAGCGTCAAGTTCGATCCCGGGCTCTTTCAAACTGACGCACTGCCGATGCTAAGCGATCTTGACTAGCTCTACTTGTCTGTCGAGGTCGGCAGAGTAATCGTTCCGGAGGATGTAATCGTAAGAGGTCGTCGCATTGAGGATCGCGAGCGCCTGGCATAAGGTCTTCAGGACATCCGAGCTGAATAGGACATCGGGAGGATGGCTTATATAGGCGAGCAGTTCTTTCTGTTGATCCGCTGTGAGTATCCCTTCAAGCAATGCCAGCTTCTTCGCGACCGGCGCCTGTTGCTTGGGTGAACGCTTGCGACCCGGTGAAATCTTGAAGTAACTATAGTCTTTTCCCGCGAGACAAAAATTGCATAAGACCTCGTCCTCATCGGCGGAAGCGAGTGTGAGGACGAGACATCCCAGAGCCTGGGACAATTCCTTGGCGAAAGGATCCATGACGGCTGAGAACGACGGATACACAGCCGTCCATTGCCCCAGCGCCTCTCCGACGTAGCACTGGAATTCGTATGGATGCTTCCCGGCGAAAGATCGCGCGCAGGTCAAGACAGCGTCGCGATCCGTCGTGTGCGCTTGGATGGAAAAATACGTGGCGCCCATAGTACGCAGAATTTAGTGTACATCACGGGCGCCCACGGTTTATTTGGGCACTAAGGAGCATAGGCGACAGAGCCTGAGGTTCACCGAGCGAGTCGGACGGCCCTTTGGCCGGAGGCGGGATGGTAACTCGCCGATCGCGAGCGGTCCAGGCGGTCATCTTCGACTACGGCGGTGTGATCCGCCGCGACAGCCGCGAGGCGTACGACGCCGTCGATGCGGCTCAGGGCCTGGCGCGCGGGACGCTGTGGGAGGTCTTTCACGACATCCCAGAGTACCGTCTCTCGCGCAACGGCACGATCGACCGCGACACCTTCCGCGCCGCCATTCGCCGGGTCCTCTCCCAGCGCACCGGGGAGGCGCGCGCGGACAGCGCGCTCGCGGCGTTCGACGCGAACATGGTGGCGCTGCCGCCGGTGGATCCCGACATGCAGACGCTGCTCGAGCAGCTGCGCGCCGCCGGTCGTGTGAAGCTCGGCATGCTGTCCAACGGCCCGCGCGGCTACACCGCGCGCCTGCGCGACCAAGGTGTGACGGCGTTCTTCGACGACGCGTTCGTCACCGGCGACGTTGGCCTGCAGAAGCCGGACGTCGACGTCTTCCACTTCGCAGCGCG
>QHSV01000085.1 GCA_003221655.1 Candidatus Rokuibacteriota bacterium | reverse complement strand
CGATGTAGCGCGAGACCGGCCAGGAAGACCGTCGTCCCTGGTAGCCAGACCCAACCCAGCTCGTTCCACATCCTCACCAGGCCGTCATGACTGAAAAACTTTCGGACCGAGATCGGCGAAACGACGATGGGGCGCCAGGGCAGGAAGTAACGCGCGTCCGAGAACGGTGCGAAAAAAGCCACCCCGAAGCCTCCGGTGGTCATCGCGTCGAGCACGCCGTGCGAGGCTGTCGTCACGAAAAAGAACGCCCACAACCTCGGCCCGCTTGCGCTGGCGGGCCACTTACGGAGCACCAGCGCGGTCGCTACCGACGCGAGTACGGCCGCGAAGAGGAGCGAGTGCGAGAGACCACGGTGTCCGAGCATGTGTTGATACGGGACGCCGAGCCGGAACGAGATGACGTCGAGGTCAGGCACCATTGCGCACAGCGCCCCCAGCGCCCAGATGCGTGCTCTCGACGGACCGGAGACCATCACCGCGCCGATGGCGGTAGCGGCGATCGCGTGCGAGAAGACGGTCGGCATTCACTTCACCTCCCTGTCCGCTCATGTCGTCTTCCTGGGTGCATCACCACGGTGTGCGAGTAAACTCTCTCTGCCAGGGGGACAACCTATGAGCGCGCTCTCGAGGCGAGCATGATTCGACCGCGCCTGCTCGAGTGGCAGTGGAGTGACTACTCGGCGAAGCACCGCGACCGGATCAACCTGCTGCTCCACATCGCGGCAGTTCCCCTGTTCCAGATCGCCACGATCGTTCTGGTCGTCGCCGTGGTGACCGGGTCCGGCTATGCAGCAGGTCTCGGCGGTCTGGGGATCGGGGCCGCGGTGGTGATACAGGGGCGTGGTCACCGTCGAGAACGAGAGAGGCCGACGCCCTTCTCCGGGCCCGCCGACTTCGTGAGCCGCTTCCTCGCTGAGCAGTGGATCACCTTTCCGCGCTTCGTCTTCTCGGGTGGGTGGGCTCACAACGTCAGCCGTTCGCGGTGACGCGCGTACAGCCGGAGCGGGACTAACCTCCGGAACCGCCGGCGTCGCGTTCCGGCGCCGACAGCGACGTGCCGCCGTCCACCACGAGCGTGTGGCCGGTGATGTAGCGCGCGAAGTCCGACAAGAGGAACCGCACGGCGTGCCCGATGTCCCACCCGGTCCCTTCGATTCCGAGCGCCGAGGCCTTGCGCCGACGGTCGCGCGAGGCGCCGCTCATGCCCCGCTGGTAGACCATGGGCGTATAGACGGGACCGGGCGCGACGCAGTTGACCCGGATCCCCTCGGGGCCGTGATCGACCGCCATCGCCCGCGTCAGCGCGATGACGGCGCCCTTCGAGACGGAGTAGGCGGTGAGACCGCGCGGTCGCAGCGCGGAGATCGACGACACGTTGACGATGGCCCCGCCGCCGGCGCGGCGAATGGCCGGGATGGCGTGCTTGGCAGCGAGAAACATGCTGTCGACGTTGACCGTCATCAGCCGGCGCCAGCTCTCCTCGGTCTCGTCGACGACGGAACCCCGGCTGCCGATGCCGACGTTGTTGTCGAGGAAGTCGAGGCGGCCGAAGCGGTCGAGCGCGGCGTCGACCATGGCGGCGCAGTCGGATGCGCGCGTGACGTCGGCCTGAAAGGCGAGCGCCTCGCCGCCGCCCGCCTCGATCATCTCGACCGTCCGCTTCGCGAGCGCGACGTCACGGTCGACCACGACGACACGGGTGCCGGCCCGGGAGAGGAGGATCGCGGAGGCCCGGCCGTTCCCGATGCCGTCGCCGGCGGCGCCCCCGCCCGTCACGACGGCGACTTTCCCCGCCAATCCCCAGCTGTCCGGCACCTCGAACTGGGTCTGCTCGTTGCCCATGTCGCCCTCGTGCGGGCCTCGAGCTTTCGGCCCGGCGAGTCGGATTCTATCATCGGCGACGGACGGGTCGGCGCCCAGGGCGCAAACGACGTCGGTGGCCCCGCGGTGTAGCGCGAGATCGGTGGACTGGCACTATAGACAGCACGCGATGAGTCGGCGAGCCCGATGGGCAGTATCCCTCGGCCGCGAGAGCCGAGGGGCGCGCATAATTTGACCCGGCGGCGATCGAGAACCTATGGTGGATCTATTCCATCTAGCTCGAAGGAGGACCATCATGGCTGACGCCACTCTGCCAACGGCGACGCCGACCGAGACCAGATGCGCGCGATGCCGAGCGGCGCTGACCGAGAACGATCGTGTCACCGCGGGGGATCGGGTCTTTTGCCGCACCTGTTACGACATACTCAAGCTCGAGCTGCGGCGCGGCGTGGCGACCATGTCGGAGGACATCAACTATCCAAGGGCGGTGCTCGGGGCCATCCTGGGCGGCGTCGTCGGGGTGCTCGCCTGGTGGGGCTTCACCGTGCTCACCAAGATCGGCTTCGGCCTCGTGGCGGTGGTCATCGGCTTCCTCGTCGGCCAGGGCACGGCTCGCTTCGCCGGCGGCAAGCGTAGCGTAGGACTGCAGGCGGTTTCGGTCGCGGTCGGCGTGCTCTCCTTCCTGGTGGCGGTCTACCTCGTCAACATGACGTTCATCAACGAGGCGCTCGTTCAGCGTGGTGAGTCGTGGCGCATGACGTTCCCGCCGGCGAGCCTCGACATGTTCTACAAGGTCGTGGCGATCAACTTCGGCATCATGAAGCTCGTCTTCCTCGGCATCGTCGCGTACGAAGCCTGGATCATCCCGCGCCCCGTCAAGCTACCGAAGCCGTGACCGACGGGAGCGAGGCCGAGCGCCGATCGCGGGAAAGCGAGAACCTGCGTGCGGTCTACCAGAGTCTCCAGCGTCCGGAGGCTCAGGCCAGGACGCGCCAGTCGCATCGAGGCAAGGCCGCGGCGGGCGTCACCGTCGCGGGCCTTCTCTTCGTCCTCGGCAAGGCCAAGTTCCTCGGTTTTCTCGCAGGCGTCCTGAAGTTCAAGACTCTGGCCACCATGCTGCTCTCGATCGGCGCCTACGCGATCGAATGGGGCTGGCTGTTCGCGCTCGGGTTCGTGCTGTTGATGTTCGTCCACGAGATGGGGCACGCGATCGCCATGCGGGCCGAAGGCATTCCGGCCGGCGCCCCGGTCTTCATCCCGTTCGTCGGCGCCTTCATCGCGATGCATGGCCAGCCTCGCGACGCCGCCGTCGAGGCAAGGGTGGCGATGGCTGGCCCGGTCGTGGGCTCCCTGGCCGCGTGGGCGGTGCTCGGTGCCGGACTCGCGCTGGAGCAGCGGCTTCTTCTGGCACTGGGGCATACGGCCGTCCTGCTGAACCTGTTCAACCTCGTGCCGGTGCCGCCGCTCGATGGCGGACGGATCGCGGGCGCCTTCACGCGCACCTACTGGGTGATCGGCTACGCCTTGGGGATCGGCGCGCTGCTGGTGACCTGGTCGCCGCTCCTGCTGATCGTGCTCGTGGTCGGGCTCTGGACGCTCGTGCAGCGCTGGCGTAACCCCGTGCCTGGCTACGACTCCCTGCCGCCGCGACAGCGCACGCTGATCGCGCTCGCGTACACCGCGCTGCTCACCGGCCTCGTCGCGACCCTGTCGGTGGGTAGCTGAGCGCGTCCCGGGCAAGGCCGTCCAGGCCCTGGAAGCGTCAGCGTCCGCTCCACACACCTGCTAGCGCTCGACCCGAGAAGAATACGCACTTTTGATGCGAGTGCGACAACTCTTGTACAGAGCGCCGCTCTTGTCTGCCACCCCTCGGACGCGGAATTGTGCGTCTTGGCCGGGCCGGACATACAAGGCGGGCGCTCGCTCACTGAGAGTGTCAATGATTTTGCCATCTGCGTTCAAGAAGGTGGTTTCAAAGTAGAAGTCACGCCACCTTGCCGGACTCCCATTCGTGATCCGGCCCATACACGATACGTAGGGGCCACCGGGCCGGTCCTCGACGTGCACGATTTCGTCGAGGACAACCAGGTGTTGCTGGTATTCCGTCGAATCATAGGCTCCGGCGAGCAATCCATAGAACAACCAGGCCATGAGACCGAACGCCACGACCACCACGACAGCCAAGACCGGAACGACAAACTGGAGCGACGACAGTTTCGACTGGATCTGAGGGCAATGTGGACACTTCTTCGCGACCTGACGGATTGATTCTCCACACGCCAGACACGGCTTCGATTCGGTTGTCGACATGATGACTCCGGAGCCTTAACACCTGCGCTCAGTGGGAGACCGGAGGAGGTGCCCATGGACCTGAGAACGCAGTTCACTGGCGACCATCTTCGGGACGGACGGACGACCGTTCAGGCTCCCATGCGTGACGAAGCGACGCCTCCCCTGACGAGCGTCCATATCCAGCCGACAAGCGTCATGACCAGAAACGGATATG
>QHSV01000084.1 GCA_003221655.1 Candidatus Rokuibacteriota bacterium | reverse complement strand
CGAGTCTCAAGGAGTTCAAGAAAGGCATCAACGATGCCCAGGCGAAGGAGGCCAGCGTCAGCCCGTCGAGTGCTGATGGTGGGGTTTCGACGGCCGGCGAGCGAAGCTGCGGGCAATGCAAGAGTGCGCTCGCCCCCGACTGGACCCACTGCCCCCGGTGCGGGACAGCGGTGACCCAAGGCCGAACATGAGGATTGGCCAGGGCCCCTCATGACGCCCCGAGGAGACGGGTGAAGACGAAGGTCCGCTGGATCATCGGCGGGGCGATCATCGCCACGCTTATCGCCTCCTGCGGCTGGCTCGTCCTGACGAATGCTCCGGCCTACCAGTTCCTCGTCCGCCTCTACGTCGACGAGCGCTTCCTCAAGCACACGCTTCGGGAGTGGGGCGTGCTGGCGCCCGTCATCTTCATCGGCCTTCAGGCCTTGCAGGTCATCATTTCCCCGATCCCGGGTGAGTTGACGGGGATCCTGGGCGGCTATTTATTTGGCCAATGGATTGGACTTTTCTATTCGACGATTGGGCTCACCCTGGGATCGGTGGCGGCCTTCGCTGTCGGCCGGTGGCTTGGCGCCCGTTACGTTCGGAAGCTGGTGAGCGCGGACATCTGGCACAAGATGGGCTTCATTGTCGAAGCGGAAGGTGCCATCCTCTGCTTCATCATCTTCTTGATGCCCGGTCTCCCGAAGGATGTGACTTGCTACCTCTTTGGTCTGAGTCCCATGCCGTTCTGGGTCTTCGCGGTGGTCACCACGCTCGGTCGCATTCCCAGCACCTGGGTACTCTCGGCGCAAGGCGCTCGGACAGCGTCGGGCGACTACCTTCAGGTGGTCTTACTCACCGCCATTGTTGTGGCGGTGGCGCTGCCCCTGTACTACTACCGGAACCGACTCGTCGAATGGTTTCGAGGGAAGCACGTGCACCCCGACAGCACGTCACCCTCCTCGGGTCTCGAGTGAAGAGAACCTCACAGAGGGCGCGCGACGCTATAGATACCAGGCGGCGAGTCAGGACAGTAGGGCCCAGAGGGCGCGTTCATACGACGGCATCGAAAGCCCGGCGAAGCCGAGCGCCGCCACAAGGAGTCGGCCGCGGTTACTTCAGCTTGAACATGAGCAGCTCACGCGACCCGCGCCCACCGGTCCCCACCGGATACTCATTCTTCACCATGTGATTGACTGCCGGTGAGTACCACACCGTGGTCACCCAGGAGTTGTTCCGCATATTCTTGCAGACGATCCGGATGGTGGCGAAAGTGCCGGCGGGCACGGTGAGGGCTTCATTCGCCTCGGCCACGCACCGGCGCTCGATGTTCTCCGACTGCTGCTCGGTCGGCCTGGTCTCGAGATACTTCATGTCCCACGACAGGCCGACGCTCAACGGAAATGCGACGGGTCGCCAAGTGGATGGAGAGATCTGGCGGACAGTCTTCCCATCGAGGATCTCCTTGGTGAACCCGAGGTCCGCTACGCGGTAGAAGATCTCACGGGTGTCGGCCGTGATGACGTAGTGCGGCTCGTTCGCCAGGACTTCTATACGATCCAGGCGCCAGACGAAGGTCCCGGTTCCTGACGGGGTTTCGAACCGGTACGCCCACTCGTTTCCAACCTTCCACACCGGCTTGGCAATCGGTCCTTTGATGGAGGCCGTGCCTTGCATCGCCGAACACCCCACGAGCGCCGTCGCTACGATGAGCAGCATCGTCGCATACCGCTCGCACCGGACGTTGGTCCCGTGAGCAGCCTCGGGGGTGTTCATGGGGACTTCCTCCGCTCCTTGGTGTGTTCCTCCGTCAATGATCCCACCGGGCCTCAACTTTGGCTTGCTGACGCCCTGCAGAGGGCTTCTCGACGCGCGTTTCGTGAGCCCAGAACTGGTCGCGGTCAAGCCATCATGAAGGATGGGCCGGTCAGAAATCATCCGGATCGGCCGCCCCATCAACAGTCCGCTCCACGCGAGAAGGCGAACGATGTCGAGCGGTTGTCGTCACGCTCCGGAAAATGGTTCGTTCCTTGCTGTCATTCGCCCTTCGGGGGACCAGCAATGGACAGCGAGTACGGACACCCGGGTCGCTTCGCCCATTTCAGCGCCGGCCGTCACCCTTCATGCGTAAGGAAACGTGGGCGATGAGCGTTCGGCGCATTCGCATCGCTGACGATGAACCGGACTTCCAGGACACGCTCCGCGCCCGCGTGAGTCAGTTCGAGCACGGGCAAGACGATGCGGTGTCCACGGCCTCAGAGGTGCTCGAGCGGATCCACCCGCAGGCGCGATCGTGAAGGCGAAAGTCGTTCCGGCACCGGCGCGGGCAATGACCGAGTCGACCCGAGAACGCATGCCCCGCCCCGCCCGGTTGGAAGCGCTCCTGGCGATCAGCCGCGAGCTTTCGCGGATCCAACCGCTTGGCGCGTTGCTGGGCAAGATGGCCGAGGCGTGCGCGCACCTCCTCGATTCGGACTCGGTCGGCATCCGCGTCCGGGACGGCGATGGCCTGGTGCTGGCGGGGGCGTATGGCGACGCGCGCGAGGCCATGTCCACGCCGCGACTCAAGATTGGCGAGAGCCTCACCGGGATTGTCGCCGCGACCGGCGAGTCCTTGGCCGTCCGGAATCCTGCCGACGATCCTCGGCTGACGCCGGCGCATCGGGAAGCATACCGGCGCGGGGGCTACCGGGCTTTCCTTGGGGTGCCTCTCAAGCTGGGCGCGGAAGTCCTGGGTGTCCTGAGCATCCGAACGCGGCGGGCGCGAGGGTTTTCCTCGGAGGATCTCCAACTCGTCACGGCGTTCGCCTCCCAGGCGGCGGTTGCCCTGGAGAATAGTCGCCTCTACCAGGAGACGCAGCGGGCCTACGAGGAACTCTCAGAAACCCAGGACCAGCTCACCCAGGCGCGCAAGATGGAGGCGGTTGGGCGTCTCGCCGGCGGGGTCGCTCACGACTTTAACAATCTCTTGACCGTCATGATCGGGCGCAGTCAGCTCCTGCTCCGGCAGCTCACGGCCGAGGACCCCGTGCGCCCAGCGATCGAACTGATTGAGCACACCGCGGGCCGGGCCAGCGACTTGACTCGCCAACTGCTCGCGTTCAGCCGAAAGCAGATCCTGCAACCCACGGTGCTGAATCTCAACGCGGTGGTCGCCAAGAGCGGCGAGCTGCTGAACCGCGTGATTGGCGAGGATGTTGCGCTGATTACGGTCCTCGATCCAGCGCTCGGCTGCGTCGAGGCCGACCCGAGCCAGGTCGAGCAGATCGTGGTCAACTTGGTCATGAACGCCCGTGACGCGATGCCGGAAGGCGGGCGGCTCACGCTGGAGACCGCGAACGTCGAGCTGGACCCGGCCTACGCGCGCCGTCACGTCGAGGTGCGTTCCGGCCCGCACGTCATGCTCGCGGTGAGCGACACCGGCATCGGGATGGACTCGGACACCCGGGCCCGGATCTTCGAGCCCTTCTTTACCACCAAGGGGCCGGGCCAGGGGACCGGACTGGGGTTGGCGACGGTCTACGGGATCGTGAAGCAGAGCGGCGGCCACATCTGCGTCTACAGTGAACCCGGGCGCGGCACGACGTTCAAGATCTACTTGCCCCGGGTGGCCCAGGTGGCCGGACCGGTGGAGTCGCCACCGCCGCTCGCGCCATCAGCCCACGGGCGCGAGACCATTCTGCTGGTCGAGGACGAGACGGCCGTGCGGGATCTGGCCCGCGATATCCTCCAGGCCAACGGGTATACGGTCCTGGAAGCGGGTCACGGGAGCGAAGCCCTCCGGATCTGTGAACGACACGCCGGGCCGATCCACCTGATGCTGACGGATGTCGTGATGCCGGGTATGAGTGGTCGCCAGCTCGCGGAACGGCTCGCCCCCCTCCAGCCGAGCATGGCGGTGCTCTACATGTCGGGCTACACGAACAATGCCATCGTCCACCACGGCGTGCTGGACGCCCGCACGGCCTTTCTCCAGAAGCCCTTCACGCCTGACGCGCTCGCCCGCAAGGTGCGTGAGGTGATCGATGCGAGGCACGAGGCCTCGCGATCGCTGGGCCCTCCGTAGCAAGGGGCCGCCGCGCCTTTAGGTCTTAGGCCACCGCCTAGATTACGATGTTCATAGCCCCTGCATGAAACGGCTCACGAGCCTCCGGTCCCGACTCCTGGTCCTGATCCTCGTTGCGGTGCTTCCCGCCTTCGGGCTGATGCTGTATACGCACCTGGAGCATCGGCGCGCCGCCGTCGCCGTCGCCCAAGACGAGGCGCTCCGGATCGCCCGGATAGCCGCTTCCGAACAAAACGACGTGTTCCAGGACGCGCGCCGAGTCGCGTTTACCCTCGCCCACCTTCCTGATGTCCGGGCGCTCAACGCCCAGGCGTGCCGTCCGTTGCTGGCCGAGCTGCTCAGCCGATCACCGGAGTACACGAATATTTCCGTCGCCGCGCCGACGGGCGACGTCGTGTGCACGGGGATACCACTCGCCGGCTCGATCAACTTAGGAGACCGCGAATATTTTCAACGCGCGCTGACCACTCGCGATGTCGCCATATCACCCTCAAGGCGACGCGTGGGTCGGTAGGCAGGTCGCGGATGCCCCCCTCGCAAAAGTTATGCTGGAGAAGCGCGGCGAGGGCACCGCCACTGGAGTGGGATTAGACGGTGTGCCACGCCTGTACGGACTCACGCGCTTGTCGGCCACGCCTGACGCCAGCGAGGTCTACCTCGCGGTCGGCATTCCTCGATCCGTGGCGCTGGCCGGATCAAACCGCGCGCTTGTCAGGAATCTTGTCCTGTTGGGTCTTGTTGCCGTGGGAGCGCTGGTGGCGGCCCGCGTGGTTGCGGAGCGACTCGTGCTGCGCCGTACCGAAGCCCTGACGGCCGCCACAAAGCGCCTGGCGGGCGGGGACCTCGGGGCGCGGACCGGGCTTGCCGGCGACGATAGCGAACTGGGTCACTTGGCTCGATCCTTTGACGAGATGGCGGAGGCCGTGGAACAGCGAGCCGCCGAGCGCGCCCGGGCCGCGGCCGAATTGGTGCGGAGCGAGAGGATGGCCGCGCTCGGGCGCCTCGCCGCCGGGGTCGCCCATGAGCTCCGAAACCCGCTGAGCGTCATTGCAGGCCGCATCGAAATTCTAAAGCACCAGATGGCCCCGGGGCAGGCGCCGACCTTCGCCGTTCTCACTCGTAGCCTCGCCCAGTTCGAGGAGGCGGCGGAGCGGATGCGGCGGATCATGGAGGGCCTCTCGACGTATTCCAAGCCGGCCAAGCCGGATCCGACGCCCCTCGATCTGGGCGAGTTGCTGAGGGCGACGAGCGAAGTGCTCGCCTACGAAGCCCGGAAGCATCAGGTCTCCATCAGCGTTCAAGTGCCGCCCATGCTGCCTCAAGTGGTCGGTGACCGAAGTGCGCTCATGCAGGTCTTCGTGAACCTGGCCACGAACGCGGTGCAGGCCATGGTGGAGACCGCTGGCGGGCAGGTGACGCTCAAAGCCTATGAGAGCGATGGCAGCGGTTCGCCGATCGTCGCGGAGGTCACAGATACGGGGCCCGGCATTGCGCCAGACGCCCTCGCCCAAATCTGGGTGCCGTTCTACACCACCAAAGCGGAGGGGACAGGGATCGGACTCTCCATCGTTCGATCCCTCGTGGAGCAGCAACCGGGCGCTGCGATCACCGTCGAGAGCCGCCAGGGCGCTGGAACCACCTTCCGGTTAACGATGTCGGCGATCGGTGCCGACGTCCTCGCACGGTCGAGCGCCAGTTAACACAAGGAAGCAGGCCATTTCTCAGCACGCCGCCCCGCAGACCGTGCTCGTCGTCGACGACGATGGCGAGATGCGCGCCGTATTCAGTGAGTACATCCGCCTCCACGGCTTTCACGTGCTTGAGGCGAAGGACGGGCTTGAGGCGCTCCTCCAGGTCAAACGCGAGCGCCCCCACGCGATCATCCTGGATCTCGCGATGCCGAGACTCGGCGGGATCGACGCATTGAAACGAATCGTCAAGTTCGATCCGACAATCGCGGTGGTCGTCGTCACCGGTGAGACGGACACCGACCTGCACCGCCAGGCTTCATTACTCGGCGTTCGAGCGGTCCTCAGGAAGCCCGTGGGTCTGCCCGATCTTCTGTCCGTCCTCA
>QHSV01000083.1 GCA_003221655.1 Candidatus Rokuibacteriota bacterium | reverse complement strand
CTCCTGCCTCACGATGAACCCGCAGTCCCTCCACGTGGACTTCCACGCAGCGTCGAAGGCCGAGTTCGGCAAGCCGCTGGTGAACAGTCTCTTCACGCTCGGCGTCGCCGTCGGCCTTTCGGTCGGCGAGACGACACTCGGAACGACCGTCGGGAATCTCGGGTTCGAGAAGGTCGAGTTTCCGAAGCCGGTGTTCCACGGCGACACGATCTACTCGGAGACCGAGGTGGTGGACAAGCGGGAGTCTCGCTCGCGGCCGCAATGGGGCATCGTGACGTTCGTGCACCGCGCCCGGAACCAGCACGACGAGGTCGTGATGGTGGCGCGGCGCAACGCGATGATGCGCAAGCGGAGCGCCTGACCGTGGCGCGCCGGCGCCGATCGCTCCACTTCGTGCCGGGCGGCAACGACCGGATGCTCGCCAAGGCCCTCACGCTGCCGGCGGACGGTCTCATCCTCGACCTCGAGGACGCGGTGGCGCCCGACCGCAAGGCGGTGACCCGCGGGGCGGTCCGCGAGTGGCTCGATGGGAAGGATTTCGGCGGCCGCGAGCGCTGGGTGCGGATGAATCCGATCGCGACGGGGCTCGGGCAGGCCGACCTCGAAGAGACGATCGCAGCGCGGCCCGACGGCTACGTGGTGCCGAAGCCCGGGTGCGCCGCCGACATCCGCGAGCTCGTCCGGATTCTGGATCGGCTCGAGCAGCGTCACGGAATCCCGAACGGGGCGACGCGGCTTACGCTGATCGCGACGGAGACACCGGAGGGTTTGCTGAACATCCGCGAGATCGCGACGGCCACGCCCCGGACCGTGGCGATCTCCTGGGGCGTCGAGGACCTCGGCGCCGCGATGGGACTCGGCCGGGTTCGCGACGCCGGAGGGCGCTACCTCGACATCCCGCGGTACGCGCGCGTCATGTGCGCGGTGGTCGCCGCCGCCGCCAACGTCGAGGCGATCGATACGGTGTACACGGACATCGCGGACCTCGACGGCCTCCGGCGGGAGTGCGAGGACGGCGCGGCGATGGGGTTCACCGGCAAGATCTCCATCCATCCAGGCCAGATCCCCGTGATCAACGAGGTGTTCACGCCGCCGAAGGAGACCGTCGCGGAAGCTCACGAGCTGATCGCGGCGTTCGAGGAACACGCGCGGCGCGGCGTCTACGCGTTCGCCTTCAAGGGCCAGATGGTGGATGCCCCGCATCTCACGCGCGCGCGGAAATTACTGGCCCGCGCCGGCGAGTAGGCCGTGAGGGCGGTCGTGCTCTCGGTCCCGGCCCCGATCGAGAGCGCGCCGCTCCGCTGTGAGACCCGCCCGGTCCCGTCGCCCGCGAACGACGAGATCCTCGTGCGCGTGAGCGCATGCGGCGTGTGCCGGACCGACCTGCACATCGTCGAGGGCGAGCTGCCGCTCGTCAGCTCGCCCATCGTTCCGGGCCACCAGGTCGTCGGCCGCGTGGAGCGCGTCGGTTCGGACGCCCGGCGCTTCCGGCCCGGCGAGCGCGTGGGCATCGCATGGCTCCGCCAGACGTGCGGCGCCTGCGACCCGTGCCGGACCGGGCGCGAAAACCTCTGCGCGCGCGCCGCGTTCACGGGCTATCACGCCGACGGAGGCTTCGCCGACTACGCGGTGGCGCCCGAGCGGTTCGCCTACGCGATTCCGCCCGTATTCGGCGACGCCGAGGCGGCGCCGCTCCTCTGCGCCGGCATCATCGGGTACAGGGCGCTGAAGCGCTCTGCGGTGCCGGTGGGCGGCCGCCTCGGCATCTATGGATTTGGCTCTTCCGCGCACGTGACGCTCCAGGTCGCACGCGCCCGGGGCCTGGAAGTGTTCGTGTGCACGCGCGGGCCATCGCACCGGGAGCTGGCCGGCCGGCTCGGCGCGGCGTGGGTCGGGGACGTCGGCGACGCGATGCCGGTGAAGATGGACGGCTCGATCCTCTTCGCTCCCGTCGGCGACCTGGTGCCCCTCGCGCTCCGGAACCTCGCGCGCGGGGGCACGCTGGCCCTCGCCGGCATCTACATGACGCCGGTGCCATCGCTCGAGTACGAGCGTGATCTCTTTTATGAGCGCAGCATCACGAGCGTCACCGCGAGCACCCGTGCCGACGGCGAGGAGCTCCTGGCGGAAGCGGCGAGGATTCCTATCCGGCCCGAGACAACGGCGTTCCCGCTCGAGGAGGCCAACCGGGCGCTCGCATTGCTCAAGCGCGGCGGGTTCGCGGGCTCGGGAGTGCTCTTGACCGGCTCGGGTTCTCGAGTATGATCACCGCGTTGTTGTAACGGGCTGTTGTCGCGGGTACCGAGAGGCCGGAGCACACCGAGGATGGCCTGACACGGACACGTTCACGTGAGGATACGATGAGCGATCAAGACGATCTCCTGCGACGCGCCGAGGACGTGTTGCCGGGCGGCGTGCTCGGCAGTCACCGCAGCGGTCCTGGACTCGAGTTCGTCGTCCGGGAAGGCCGAGGCGCGTACCTCTGGGACATGAGCGGTCGGCGGTATCTCGACTACCTCCTCGGCTCCGGCCCGATGCTCCTCGGCCACGCCCATCCCGCCGTCGTCGAGGCGGTCGAGCGGCAGCTGGCCCGCGGCACCTCGTACTTTCTCCTGAACGAGCCCGCGATCCAGCTCGCCGAGGAGATCGTGCGGGCCGTCCCGTGCGCCGAGCAGGTGCGCTACACGTCGAGCGGCTCGGAGGCGACGTTCTTCGCCCTCCGCGTCGCGCGGGCTTTCCGCAAACGGGACAAGATCATGAAGTTCGAGGGCGGCTTCCATGGCACGCACGACTACGCGCTCATGAGCGTCGTGCCTCGCTCGCCCAAGGCGTTCCCGGCGCCCATGACCGATTCGGCCGGCGTGCCGCACGCGATCGAGGACGAAGTGCTGGTCGCCCCGTACAACGACCTGGCGACGGCGGAGGCGCTGATCGCCGCGCACCACGACCAGCTGGCCGCGGTACTCCTCGAGCCGTACCAGCGGACGATCGTGCCGGCGCCGGGCTTCCTCCAGGGGTTGCGTGCCGCGACGCGGCGCTACGAGGTGCCGCTCGTCTTCGACGAGATCGTCACGGGCTTCCGCTTCGCCTACGGCGGGGCGCAGGAGTACTACGGGGTCGTGCCGGATCTCGCGGCCTACGGCAAGGTGGTCGCCGGCGGGTTCCCGCTGGCGTGCATCGCCGGGCCGAAGGCCATCATGCGCCACTTCGACGCCGCGCTCGAGGGCACGCCGGAGTACGTCTGGCAGGCCGGGACCTTCAACGGCAACGCCATCGCGTGCGCCGCGGGCCTCGCGACCCTCGCCGAGCTCCGGAAGCCGGATGCGTATCCCCGACTCTTCCGGACCGGCACGCGGCTGCGCGATGGCCTGGCGGCCGCCGTGCGCAAGCACGACCTCGCCGCGCGAGTGACCGGAGAGCCCCCGGTCTTCGACATCTTCTTCACCGACCGCGAGATCGTCGACTATCGCGCGACGCTCACGGCGGACCGTGAGCGCATCAAGCGATTCAACCAGGAGCTCGTCCGGCGCCGCGTCGTCAAGGCCGTGAACAAGATCTATGTGTCGCTCGCCCACACCGACGCGGACGTCGAGGAAACCCTCGAAATTTTCGACCAGGCGCTGGCGGCCATCGCCGCGCAGGCCTGAGGGCGAGAAGGATTCGATGCAGCTCAGCCGTCGACACCTGCTCAGGCTGGGCGGCGCCGCGCTCGCCGGCGCCTCGGTGGCGCCCGTCGTCGCGCGCGCCCAGACGCCCAAGCGCGGCGGCTCGCTGGCGATCCGGACCTGGG
>QHSV01000082.1 GCA_003221655.1 Candidatus Rokuibacteriota bacterium | reverse complement strand
CGTGCACCACACGTTCGCGTCGTGGCGCGGATTCCGCGACACCGTCCACGCCACGGTGACCGGGCGTTTCTGACGCCGGAGCCGGCATGACGGACGGAGCCAGGCTCGAAGGTTGGGTGCCCGAGATCGGAGGGGCCGTGTCCCTCGAGGCGGTCGTCGACCAGGCGTTCGACTACCGCGGCAACGTCACCGTGGTGAAAACCGACGGCTCGGAGACGGTCGGGTACCTGTTCAACCGCAACCGCGATGTTCCGGTGCCGTTCGTCCAGATGTTCGACGTGAACGGCGCGGGGCCGTACACCATCCCGTACCGCGAGATCCGCACGATCCGGTTCACCGGCCGCGATACGGCGGCGGGCCAATCTTACGCGGCGTGGCTCCGCGCCAAGGAAGCGGCGAAGGGCGCCCTCCACGCCGAGAAGGACTCCGGCCGCACGCCACCCAGGGACGCGTGACCCGCGTCCTCGTCGTCACCGCCGTCGATCTCGAAGCCCGCGGCCTGGCTCGGCACCTCGGTCTCGAGCGCGTCGCCGCGAGCGCGTGGCCGCATTTCCGGGGGGGCGTGCTCGAGCTGGTCTGCGCCGGCCCGCGGGCCGCCTACCTCGAGGCGCGGGTCGCCAGAGCCGCACCGGCGTCGCTCGTGATCTCGGCGGGCGTCTGCGGCGCGCTCGCGCCCGATCTCGTCGAAGGCGATCTCGTCGTGCCCGAGGTCGTCGTGAGCTCGACGGCCACGCGTCGCGCCACCGCCGCCGTGCCCGGGCTCCGTCGCGCCGGAACCCTCGTGACGGTGGACGCGATCGTGGGGACAGCCGAGCGGAAAGCGCGACTCTGGGTCGAGACCGGCGCGCTCGCCTGCGACATGGAATCGGCGCTGATCCTCGAGTGGGCCGCGGCGCGCGGGCTCGCGGTCGCCGTCGTACGCGGGGTGTCGGACACCGCGAGCCGCGGCGTCTCCGCCGATCTCGCCGCGGTCGTCGAGCCCGACGGACGAGTCCGTACAACGCGGGCCGTACGTGTGGTGTTATCGCGCCCGCGAGCCATCGCCGAG
This sequence comes from Candidatus Rokuibacteriota bacterium, assembly GCA_003221655.1. Classification (GTDB taxonomy): domain Bacteria; phylum Methylomirabilota; class Methylomirabilia; order Rokubacteriales; family CSP1-6; genus AR31. The sequence continues at coordinate 5,410 of QHSV01000082.1, read as the reverse complement.
GCGATGACGCTCCGGAGCGGGACGAACGCCGCGTTGAAAGCCGTCGCCGCCGCCCTCGGGAAAGTAGCTCGAGGGTGAGATCGGGCGTGTCGAAGCCACGCGCATGACCGGTCGCGCCAGTCCGGGCGTATCGGAGCCACCAGCTCCTGCGTCAGGCCACCCTCGGTCCAAGCCGCTCTCATGGCACTCGGTACCACAGACGCACTTGTGACCGGGGGGACGGGCTTCGTGGGCGCCAACGTCGTCCGCGAGCTGCTGCGTGAGGGCGGCACCGTCCGCGTGCTGGTGAGGCCTCGCGGCGACCGTCGCGCGCTCGCCGGGCTGGCGGTGGAAATGTGCGACGGCGACCTCGGCGACCCCGCATCGCTCCGCCGCGCCGTCCAGGGCGCGCGCACTGTCTTCCACGTCGCCGCCGACTATCGGCTGTGGACGCGTCGCCCCGAGGAACTGTATCGGACCAACGTCGAAGGCACGCGCGCCGTGCTCCAGGCTGCCGCCGATGCGGGCGTGCGCCGCGTGGTGTACACCTCGAGCGTCGGCGCGCTCGGCATTCCGAAGGATGGGACACCGGGGACGGAGACGACGCCGGTCACGCTCGCCGACATGGTCGGTCCATACAAGGCCTCCAAGTTCCTCGCCGAGCAGGTCGCCATCGGCTTCGCGCTCAAGGGGCTTCCGGTCGTGATCGTGAACCCGTCGACGCCAGTCGGTCCGTGGGACGTCAAGCCGACCCCGACCGGACAGATGATCGTCGATTTTCTCCAGGGGAAGATGTTCGCGACGCTCGACACGGGGCTCAACGTGGTCCACGTGCGCGACGTCGCGCGCGGTCATCTCCTGGCCGCCGAGCGCGGCCACGTCGGCGAGAAGTACATCCTGGGCAACGCGAACCTCACGCTCGCCGAGCTTGGGACCTTGCTCGCGGAGATCAGCGGGAACCGTCCGCCGCGCGTCCGGATCCCCTACGCCGTGGCCTGGCTCGCCGCCGGGTGCATGGAGGTCGCCGCGCGTGTCACCGGCGGCGCTCCCCGAGCGTCGCTGACCGCAGTGCGCATGGCCCGGAAGCGTATGTTCTTCAGCCCGGCCAAGGCCGAGCGCGAGCTCGGGCTCCCGCAGACCGACGTGCGCGAGGCGCTCCGTGACGCGACCGACTGGTTCGCCGCGCACGGGTACGTCACGCTCAGGAAGATCGCATGATCGGGCATCTGGCGGCCCGCCTGACCCGCAAGAGCCGCTCGAACTTCTACTACGCCTTCCTCGCACTCCCCAAGCGCCGCCGGACCGCACTGTACGCCGTGTACGCCTTCTGTCGGACGGTGGATGATATCGCCGACCTCGGGGGCGAGCGCGGCAGCAAGTGTGCGGACCAGCGGCGCGAGCTCGAGCGCTGGCGTCGTGACGTTGCGCTGTGCTACGAGCCAGGCGGCCGCCCGACGGACCCGATCGCGTCAGGTTTGGCGCAGGCCGTGCGAGCGTTCGCGATCCCGCGCGATGCGCTCCTGGCGATCATCGACGGCGTCGAGATGGACCTCGACCAGGTCCGGTACGAGACGGCGGAAGAGCTTTATCCCTACTGTTATCGCGTCGCCTCGGCGGTCGGCCTGTGCTGCATCGAGATCTTCGGCTATACCGATCCGCGCGCGCGAGAGTACGCGATCAAGCTCGGCACCGCGCTCCAGATCACGAACATCATCCGGGACGTCGGTGCCGACGCCCGCGCCGGGCGTATCTACGTGCCCCAGGAGGATCTCCGGAAGTTCGGCGTGACCGCGGAGGATCTGCGGACGGGGCAGTACACCGAAGAGTTCGTGGGGCTCATGCGTCACCAGGCAGAGCGGGCGCGACAGTTCTATCGAGCCGCGCAGGAGAGCTTCCCGGCGGTGGACGCACGCTCGCTCGTGCCGGCGGAGATCATGGGCCAGATCTATCGGGCGCTGCTGGAGGAGATCGAGGCGCGCCGTTTTCAGGTTTTCGGCGGGCGCATCACGGTGCCGACGGGCCGCAAGGTCGTGATCGCGCTCCGCTGCTGGGCGGCGGCGCGGTTCGGTCCCGCCTCGCGCCGGACGCGGGCGGCATGAGAGCCGCCGTCTACCGCGGCGCCGGCCGACTCGCCGCCGAGGACTGGCCGGAGCCGCCGATCGGTGCCGGCGAGGTCCTGTTGCGCCTCAAAGGCTGCGGCCTCTGCGGGTCGGACATCGCCAAGATCGTCGATCCCGCGACGAAAGTCCCGGCGGTCTTCGGTCACGAGGTGGTCGGAGAGGTGGTGGTCGTTGGCGCCGGCGTGGCGAACTGTGTGGTCGGCGACCGCGTGGTGGCGGCCCATCACGTCCCGTGCGGGAGCTGTCACTACTGCCGCCGTGGCAGCGAGTCCATGTGCCGGGCGTTCAAGACGTCGAATCTCGACCCGGGAGGATTCGCCGAGTACGTGCGGGTCCCTGCGCCCAATGCGCGCCACGCGATGTTTCGCGTTCCGGCGCACGTCCGGGACGAGGCCGCGTCCTTTGTCGAGCCGCTGGCCTGCTGCGTGCGGGCACTGCGGCGCGCCCGAATCGAGCCCGGTGACACGACGGTCGTCGTCGGTCTCGGGTCGATCGGCTGTCTTTTCGTCCAGCTCCTCAAGCGCGCGGGTGCCGCGGTCGTCGGCTGCGACAATCTCTCCGACCGCGTCGCCCTTGCCGGCCGGCTGGGCGCCGACGCCGGCGGACCGGGCGATGTGACCGGACAGGCCGTGCGAATGCTGAGCGGCGGCCGCGGCGCCGATCAGGTGATCGTCACGGGAGGAGGCTCGGAGGTGCTGCCGTGGGCGGCGGACATGCTTCGCGATGGCGGCACAGTCCATTACTTCGCCGGCGGCGACGGCGACACTCTCCCGCTCTCGCTGGAGCGGCTCTATCACCGCGAGCTGACGATCACGGCGACTTACTCGTCGTGCCCGGCCGACCTGGCCGAGGCGTTCCGCCTCATTTCCGGTGACGAGATCGCGGTCGAGCGCCTCGTCACGCACCGCGTGCCGCTCGACAGCCTGGCGAGCGGCGTCGACCTGATGCGCCGCCGCGAAGCACTGAAGGTGTACGTCACGCCGTGAGAGCGATGGTGTTCCACGGGCCCGGCGACCTCCGCCCGGAGGAGCTTCCGGTGCGCCCGCCGGCGAGCGGAGAGCTCGTCCTGCGCATCGACGCGGCCCTGACGTGCGGCACCGACGTGAAGACGCTGCGCCGCGGGCACCCGGTGATGATCCCGAAGATCCCCACCGTCTTCGGCCACGAGTTCGCCGGCACTGTCAGCTCGGTGGGTCCCGGCGTCTCGCGGTTCCGCGAGGGCGATCGCGTGGTCGCAGCGAACTCGGCGCCGTGCGGCGACTGCCCATCGTGTCGCGCCGGCCGACCGAATCTCTGCGACGATCTCCTGTTCGTCAACGGTGCGTACGGCGAGTTCATCGTCCTGCCGCCGCGTCTCGTCGCCCGCAATGTCGTCCCGCTGGCGGCGTCGCTGCCGGCGGAGCGCGCCGCCTTTGCCGAGCCCCTCGCCTGTGCCTTCCTGGCGATCGAGCGGGCGAGGGTCGAGTCCGGGCAGACGGTGGTCGTGTTCGGCCACGGTCCGCTAGGCTGTCTGCTCGGGATGCTCGCGGCGTCGCGCAAGGCGCAGGTCGTCATGGTCGGCAAATCGGGCTGGCGGTTCGATCGCCTGAAAAACCTGCGTTTCGCTCGTTGGCTGGACGCGGCGACCGCGGGCGATGTCATCGAGGACATCCGCGGCGCCACCGGCGGTCGCGGCGCGGACGTCACCGTCGACGCCACGGGCAAGCCGGAGGTCTGGGAACAGGCCGTCGATGCGGTAGGGCGCGGCGGCAGCGTGGTATTCTTTGGCGGCTGCGCACCCGGAACCTCGATTCGCCTCGACACCCGGCGGACGCATTACGAGGAACTGACGCTCCTCGGAGCCTTCCACCACACGCCAGAGATGTTCCGGCGGGCGGTCGAGGCCCTGGAGTCGGGTGCGCTGGTGCCGGACAGTCTGATCACTCATCACATGCGGCTCGAGGAGGTCGGGCGAGCGCTGGATCTCATGGCGAAGGGCGAGGCCCTCAAGGTTCTGATCACGCCATGACGGCCCATCGGGGTGTCGTCACGTGCGTCGTCATGCTCGCCCTTGCCGCGGTTGCCCCGTCGGCCCTGGCGTTCGATTCGAGCCTGACGTTCGCGCAGGGCACGTACGTAGTCTCGGCGGAGGGGAGTTACGGCAAGCAGTTCAACCTCGAGGGATTCCACGACTGGAGCGAGATCGAGTACTGGAATCTCGGGGCCCGCGTGTCGATCCTACCCTTCGGTCCGACGGGCCCGAGCGTGCTCCGCGGTGCAATCGAGGTCGGTCTCGAGCCGCTCTACCAGCACTACACCGGCTCCCGGCGGGCGTTCTGGGCCGGCCTGGTCGCCGTGTCCCGGTACCACTTTCTCTCGCTCGGGCGCCTCGTCCCCTACGCGGAGGTCGGGGCCGGCGCGGGCGGGACCGATCTGAAGATCCGGGAGATCGACTCCAACTTCTCGTTCCTGCTCTGGGCCGGCATGGGCGCATCGGTGTTCCTCACCGACGCGACCGCGGTGTACGTCGGATACCGGTACGAGCACAACTCCAACGGCAACACGGACAAGCCGAATCGCGGCTGGGAGTCCCACGTCGGGCTCGTGGGCGTGTCATACTATTTCCGATGAGGCGGGGAACGCCATGAATGCACCCATCTCCGAGATTCTCCTGGCTGGCCCACGCGGCTTCTGCGCCGGTGTGGAGCGGGCAATCGACATCGTCGAGCTGGCGCTCTCCGTGTGCCGGCCTCCCGTCTACGTCCGCCGCGAGATCGTCCATAACCGGCTCGTCGTCGAGACGCTCCGGAGACAGGGCGCCATCTTCGTGGACGAGCTGGACGAGGTACCGGACGACGCGACCGTGATCTTCAGCGCCCACGGGATCGCGCCGGAGGTGCGGCAGGAGGGGGTCCGCCGCGGCCTTCGCGTGATCGACGCGACGTGCCCGCTGGTGACCAAGGTGCATCTCGAGGCGGTCCGCTACGCCCGCGAGGACTACTCGATCATCCTCATCGGTCACGAGGACCACGACGAGGTCATCGGCACGCTCGGCGAGGCGCCCGAGCGCATCTTCGTCATCGCCCACGTGGACGAGGTCGCGACGCTCGAGGTGCCGGACCCCAACAAGGTCGCTTATCTGACCCAAACCACGCTCTCCGTCGACGATACGCGCGACGTCATCGAGGCGCTGCGCCGGAAGTTTCCGAGCATCGTCGGACCCTCGCGCAACGACATCTGCTACGCGACGCAGAATCGCCAGGCGGCCGTCAAGCGGCTGGCGAACGACGTCGATGTCCTGCTGGTCATCGGCTCGGCCAACAGCTCCAACG
>QHSV01000081.1 GCA_003221655.1 Candidatus Rokuibacteriota bacterium | reverse complement strand
CAAGCGTTGCCAGCACTCTCCCCCCTGCGGATCCAGTGGCCCGGGCTCCGAGGAGCCCGGCGTCACACCGCTGGAGACCTTCGCTCGGGTCATCACCTGTCCCCTGGCGGGCTCACGACTCTGCGTCCATATGATCGAGAGTAAGAGATGTGCCCGCGGCGAGGGCAGGGCAAAAAAGTGTGATGCGAGTCAATCCTTCCCGGTAATAGTTACCCGCCGCGACGGCTCCCGCCGAGGAAAGAGCGGGGATGGGCGCCGAATCCCGCGGCCCCACGTGGGTTTCGCATGCGCTCAATGGAGCCGGCAGTCTCGGCACGACCCTTGCCTGTGAATGGGCGGTGTGCATGGTAAGGCCCGTGAGAGCAGTCACGTCCGAACCCTTTCACCCGATCGCTCTGGAAGCGGTGCGAGGGCAGGCTCGCTCCGTGCCCGAGGGAGGGAAGAACGAGCCGAGGCTCGGGAATAGGTTACTGCTCATCGTGTCGCGCAGCGAACCGACACGATACACGCACCTCGAGCGCGTGTTCGGCAACACCCTAGAGGTCATCCTTGACCGTCGTGTGGAGGATCGGCGGCGATCCTTCGAGTCGACCGCCAGCAAGAGACGCCACGGCGATCGGCGCCAGCACGATACCACGAAAGATCTCGAGACGCTCGGCTGGGCGCTGGCGCGGCGCTGAGCAGCCGTTGGAGGTGCTCTTGGGTTCCGGCGACTTCGCAGTTTTCGACCAAGGCTCGCAGATGCGAGCGATCAGGAGGGTCATTGAAAGCATCGCCGACACCGACGTGACCGTGCTGCTTCTAGGGGAGAGCGGCGTGGGCAAGGATCTAGTCGCCCGGGCCATCCACGCGGCGTCGGCCCGCCATGACGGGCCGTTCATCAAGGTGAACTGTGCGGCGATCCCCCCGGGCTTGCTCGAGTCCGAGTTCTTCGGCCACGAAAAGGGAGCCTTCACCGGCGCGGACCGACGCAAGCTCGGGCAGTTCGAGTATGCGAGCAAGGGCACGATTTATCTGGACGAGATCGCGGAGCTGCCGCTCACGCTGCAGGCCAAGCTCCTGCACGTGCTCCAGGACTTTCGCTTCGCGCGGGTGGGCGGAGATGGGGTGATCGACATCGACACCCGCGTGATCGCCGCCACGAATCGCGACCTCGACCAGGCGATGGCTCACGGCGAGTTCCGCGAGGACCTCTATTATCGGCTCAATGTCGTCGAGATCCGGATTCCGCCGCTCCGGGAGCGAAAAGACGAGATCCCGAACCTGGCATCGGGCTTCCTCGCCCGATTCAACGAGCAGTACGGGCGGAACAAACGGCTCTCGGCGGAGATGCTGGCCCGTCTCGTGGAGTATTCGTGGTCGGGAAACGTCCGCGAGCTGGAGAATGCCATCCGGCGCTTCGTGGTGCTCTCGGACGGCGAGCACGCGTTCGAGACCCTCGTCGCTGGCGGTCGGAACGGGCATCCGAACGGGCACCCGCCGGTCCCGCGCCCGGCGTTGATCGTCACCGAGAGCTTGCGAGAGATCGCGCGCCGCGGCGCTCGGGAAGCCGAGCGCAAGGCTCTCGAGGACGTGCTCGAGCGCGTGCGCTGGAACCGCACCGAAGCGGCCCGGATCCTCAAGGTGAGCTACAAGACCTTGCTCACCAAGATCAAGGACCACGGGTGTTCTCGGTCTCTGCCGAGGTGATTCGGTTGCCCCAACTCTCCGCCGTTGTCGCGGGGCTGACCCTCGTAAGCGCGATGCACATGAACGAGCTCCGCGTCGCCGTCCTGGCCCTCTCGAGTGAGTAAGCCGCCGCGCGAGGCCTGAGGCCGCTCGATCTCTTCCAGCCCGTAGCCGGTCTCTTTCAAGATCTCGTCAGTGTGCTCGCCGAGCGGCGAACCCGTTCCAGCCAGAAGATGTCGACATCGACCGCGGGTGAATAGTGACAGAGCGGCGGCTCGGCCGGCGCCGGAAGACCCGCCGCGCTGAGCACCGTCTCCGACAGGTGCTCCAGCGTAGCCCGACGGAGCGGATAGGGGCGGTGACGCACCCGTCCACGGTAGAGTCCCACGCAGCGAGCCACGTAGAGGTGGTATCGCTCGATCAGGAAATGATCGTGCGTTCCGGCGACGGCCGTGCCCATCGGCTCGCCAACCGACCACGTGACGTCGAGCCGGGCACCGTGCGCTCCGCGTCTTCGGGACGCGTACACAGTGCGCGAGTCCTCGCTTCGCATCGACATGACGGCCGGGAAGTATGGAAGGCCGTAGAGCAGCCGCGCCGCGGCCACGGCGAGCAACGACGAGGCGTCCAGCGAGAAAAAGTAGATCCCGGCCTCACCGTCCTCGGCCCGGACATACGTGCGGAGGTTCGTCTCGAGGAGACGAGTGGCCAGCGCCCGTGGGACGCCGATCGGACGCGACTCGTCGATGAGAAACGGGATCAAGGACACGTAGGCCTGACCCGTGAAGAGGTCGATCTCGAGCTCGCGCGGCACCAGCGGGCGCAGCGCCTCCAGTGGCATGGGCCAGTGAAGGAACAGGAGATTGCGCCAGCGCTGGTAGCCGACCGGGCGCTGGTTACCTCGTGAGGCGCGCATGGCTCCCCCTTCAGAGCGGGCGAGGCAAGTGCCACAGCGGGAACGGTTCTTGCTCTCCCGACATCCAGACTACCGCTCGGAGGAGGACTATATGAGCATTCTCACCTGGCTTGTCTTCGGTCTGATCGTCGGAATCGTCGCCAAGCTCCTGATGCCGGGACGTGACCCTGGTGGATTCATCATCACCGCGCTGTTGGGTATCTCGGGCGCGCTGATCGGCGGGTTTCTTGGTCGCGCGGCGGGCTGGTACCGGGAAGGCGATCCGGTTGGCTTCGTCATGGCGGTAGTGGGATCGATCGTGCTGCTCGGCCTCTATCGTCTGGTCGCCGGGAGACCGCGGGTCTGACCGCGGGCGGAAGGCTTCAGCCGATAGTCATCGGCGGTGCGCCTCAAAGCCTCCTGGCGTCGTACCATCACGACCATCTTCTGCCTCTCGCTCCATAGTCGAACGGGGCGGCTCACGATCGACAGCCGTTGCAAAAAGCCCCCAGGAGGATGAATCGAGCCATGGAAACCTACGACGTCGTGGTGCTAGGTGGCGGCTCGGCGGGCGAGACGGTGGCGACGACCGTCGTGCGAGGTGGAAAGTCGGTGGCGGTCGTAGAAGAGAGGCTGGTCGGAGGGGAGTGCCCCTATTTCGCCTGCATGCCCAGCAAGGCGATGCTGTATTCGGCAGAGGTCCGCCATCGCACTGGAAGTGCTCAGGCGGCCGGCGCGGTGAGCCGACCCTGGGGCCTCGACGATGGGCGAGTCGCGTATCGAGCCGCGGCGGCGCGACGCCACGAGATCTCAGACCGCCTGGACGACTCCGACAGAGTATTGGAGCTCCAGGGCCTTGGCGTAGCCGTTCACCGTGGGCTCGGACGCATCGTGCGACCCGGCGCACTGGAGATCGATGGACGGGTCATCGGCTGGACCGACTTGGTCATCTCAGTCGGCGGCATGGTCAACATTCCGAAGATCGAGGGGATGGACAGGGCGGCGATCTGGACGAGCGAGGACGTCTATACCACGTCGGACCTGCCAGGCTCCGTGCTGGTGCTCGGCGGCGGAGCGGTGGGATGCGAGATCGCCCAGGTCCTGGCGCGGTTCGGGGCGCACGTCACGATCGTCCAGAGGGCGCCGCGCCTGATCCCTGCGGAGGAACCCGCCGTGGCTGGGGCTCTCGCGGACGTCTTCCGTCAGGAAGGAATCGACGTCCGTCTGAGCAGCCGAGCCGTCCGGACCGAGCTTCGACCTGACAGGGCATGTCTCGTCTTGAGCGACGGGACACGGCTGACGGCCGAGCGGCTCGTGGTCGCCGCCGGGCGATCGCCCCGGCTGGAGGGGCTCGGCCTTGAGACCTTGAGCATCCGGCCAGGCCCCGGTGGGTTTCTCGACGTGGACGCCCAGTGCCGGGTGCGGGGTCAGAGACACGTGTGGGCGGCAGGGGACATCACGGGCATCGCCCGCTACACGCACACGGCCAATTATCACGGGCGCGTCGTCGCGGCAAACCTGTTGGGACGTGAGGCCCACGCGGATCATCGGGCCATCCCGCGCGGCGTGTACACGGAGCCGGCGGTGGCGTGCGTGGGCCTCTCGTCGGCCAAGGCCAGAGAACAGGGGTATGACACCCTGAGCGCGTCGATGGAGGTGGGTCGCACCGCCCGCGCTGCCGCGACGGGCTTGAGGTCGGGACAGCTGGTGCTCGTCGCGGATCGGCGGCGCCGGACGCTACTCGGCGCCGCGGCGATCGGCCCTCACGCCGAGGAATGGATCGGCGAGGCGGTCCTCGCGATCCGGGCGGAAATCACGATCGACGTGCTGACGGACGTCGTCCATGCGTTCCCGACGTTCAGTGAGAGCTATGAGCCGGCGTTGCGAGCGCTGGCGGAGATGATCGGTGAGAGGCCGTGAAGTCGCCCGAGCCACGGCAATCGAGATATCACAAATCCTGGCGCCAGCGTCAAGTCGCCGACCGG
>QHSV01000080.1 GCA_003221655.1 Candidatus Rokuibacteriota bacterium | reverse complement strand
GAGACGCTCGGGATGTCGCTGCCGGACATGCGGCGGCAGGGCTATCTCATTCTCGCGGCCGACCTGTCGGTCAAGTATCTGGCGCCCGCGCGGTCAGGCGACACGCTCGACATCGTGACGTACGTTCGTGAGATCCGGGGAGCCCGGTCGATCTGGATCCAGGAGATCCGCGAAGCGACGAGCCAGCGACTCCTGGTAACCGCCGAGGTCACCGGGGCCTTCGCGACCGAGGACGGGCGGCCCGCCCGAGTTCCGGCGAGCTTTCGCGAGAAGCTCATGGCCCTCTGCGTTCCCGACGCCGCTGTTGCTGAGGGCAAGTAGCGTCTCAGAACTCGAGCCGGTGCAGCTGGACCCACAGGTCCGGCTCCGTCTCTCCTTCCTTCTTGACGTTGATCTGATGGGCACCGCCCGGTCCCGTCACGGGCGTGGCTCGCCACAAGGAAGGCCTCTCGGCGAGCTGCGCCCGGAACTCCTCGGTCATCCAGATCTGCCCGGGCTCGACGTGCGGCTCGACACGCGCCGCGCAGAGCACCGCGTCCCCGCCGGCGATGACCGGCGACCCATCAGTGGCGCGCCGACGCGTTTGCACCTCGCCGTAGTGCAGCGCGATCCGGAGGCGGGGCTGGCCGGGGGCGCGATACACCTCGTCCACGAGGTGGCGGGCGACCTGCGCCAGCACGACGGGATCGTCGTGCACGACCGACACGGTGTCTCCGCCCCGGATCTCGGCGGCGATCGTCTCGCGGGCCCATTTCCGCACCGCCTCTTCCAGCGCCTGGCGGACGGCGGCGTCGACCCCCTTCCGCATCAACCCGCCGAAGCCGTGGACGTCACCCGTGAGCACGCAGAGCGCGCGGGCGGTGACAGCACGATCACCGCTCGGCGTCTCGCGCCACGATCGCCCATAGCCGACGATGTTGACGCGGTCGATGCGACGGAGATAGGCGGGGTTCAGGCGGCCGATCACGTCTGATAGCACCGGGTGCACGAGATAGTGCGTCGCGCTGGGAAGCACGCCGTCGGGCCCGAGGGTGCCCTCGCCGGGTCGCAAGAACCGCTGGACCCAGGCTCCGCTGACCCAGTCGTAGTGCAGGTGGCCCAGCAGCCCGACGCGATAGAGGGCACAGAACACGTGCCGGTCCTCGCCCGAGCCGCCCTCGACGTTGTGGTCCCGGAACAGCTCCTCGACCTCGGCGCGGGTGAGGATGTGGCCCGGCACACGCCGCAGGAAGCGCTCGAGGTCGAGATCGCCGACGTACGGGGCGATCTCGGTGAGGTATTCGTGGGAGATCTCGGTCGCGGCGAGATTCACCGTCTCCTTGAATCGGTCCTCGTTGCGCCGCTCCTCGGGCCGAAGCGCCACCAGACGTTCGCCGATGGTCATGAGGTCCCGCGGCCGGAGCAACGTGTGCCGGCACACGTAGTCGAACGTGTCTTCCTCGTCGCCGGTGTAGAGGTGTGTGATCTTCGTCCGACCGACGAACGCCTCGACCGGATCGGCGCGCAGGCGCTCGGGCCGGACCATCCGGTCCGCCTTCTCCAGGCGGATGTTGTTGACGAAGATCTCGCGCAGACTCTCGATCGGATAGACGATGTCGACCGCGCTGCCCCGATACTGCTGGGACATGACCGTGGTCTGCAGGCGCGCGTACGCTTCCTTCCGCACGGCGGCGAAGACCTTGAGATGATGGTTGATGCGCCGAAGCTGATAGGCGACCTCGACGAGGCCGAGCTGCGCGAAGTACCATACGCTCGGCGAGAGCGGCCCGGTCACGCTTGGATGGCTGGTTCGGCTCTCGATGTGCTTGTGGAAGTACTCGTCGACGCCGTCGATGAAGATCGCGACCGGCGAATTGAGCGCGCGCAGCCGCGGCAGGAGATGGCCGTCGGTGTCGGCGGCGGAGCGCTGGAGCTCGCTGGGCGAGAAATCGAGGAGACGGACGAAATGGTCGATGACGCCGTGCAGCCGCTCGTCGGCCATCAGGCCCGCCAGCTTCGGGGTGACCCTGAGGCCGTCGGACCGGCCGACGTGCTTGAGCGTCGCCGCCGCGATGGCCGTGAGCCACAACTTCGACCACGGCAGCGCCGACGCTGCGAAGAAGGCGAGCGCCTCCTTGCCGAAGATCTTGTCGCCGATCGGCTTGTCGAGGAGGTTGCCGGTCGGAAGGCACACCGCCCGTCCCGCGCGCTGGTACAGGATGCGCTTGGCCTTGAGGAGGAGCGTCTTGCCGAAGCCTTTCGTGCCGATGACGATGAATTTGTCGTCCCGGTCGAGATTGAGGAAGCTGTCGATCTCGGGCGTGCGGTGCAGGAGGGCGTCGTCGAAATCTTCGGCGACGCGAATGTCGTCGGCGTCCACGGTCCAGGCGCGCATATGCGTTCCGAGGGCTAGAGGATAATCCAGGTCGGAGCGATCATGAAGACGGACCTTCTTCTCATCCCGATGAGCGCCCGCTACCGCGACATGCGCGCCGCTGCGCTCGCCGCCGAGGACGCGGGGTTCGACGGACTCTGGACCTGGGATCACTTGCGGGATCCCGACGCGGAGTCGGGCCCCGGCGTGCCGGAGGCGTGGACCGTCCTGACGGCGCTCGCCGAGGTCACAAGAAGGATCGCCCTGGGGCCGCTCGTGCTCAACGTGGCGAACCGCCATCCCGGCGTCCTGGCCAACATGGCGGCGACGCTTCAAGCCGTCTCCGGCGGCCGGCTGCTCCTCGGGATCGGCGCGGGCGGCAGCCGCCGGACTCCCTATGCCGCCGAGCAGCAGACGCTCGGTCAGTCCATCGAGCGGGACGAGATGCGTGCCCGGCGCGTCGTCGAGGCGATCGAGCTCATGCGCCGGCTCTGGTCGGGGCAATCGGGGTTTCTGAAGGCCGAGCCTCCGCCGCCGATCATCGTCGGCGGCTTCGGCCCGCGGATGGCCGGGATCGCCGGCCGACACGCCGACGGGTTCAACACGCAGGCGATGCACCCCCGGCTCGGCGACCTCGTGCGTCTCGCGCGCGACGAGCACGCCGCCGCGGGACGCGATGCCTCGCGCTTCATCGTGACGGTGTTCGCGGGACTGGACGAGCGCTGGCTCCGACCGGACTCGCGCGCTCGGCAGACGCTCGAGCGCGTCGGCGTCGAGCGGCTGATCTTGCTCGTCGAGCCGCCGTTCGATCCGGGCGAGATCCGCGAGGCGGGCGGTCTGCTCGCCGGCGCCGACGCGCGGTAGGCCGGCGCCTCAGCGCGCTCCCGGAGGCCGGTTGCGCTGGACGGCCTCGGGATGGGTCGAGTCGGCGCCCATGTAGATGCCCTTCTCCCACGTGCGCTTCAGCGGATCGCGCACCTGCAGGCGCATGCGCCCGACACCGTGGATCTCGAAGTCCACGACCTCGCCGTTCTGAAGCGGCCCCAGGCCCTCGTGGTTCGTCCCGCACGCGATGAGGTCGCCCGAGTTGAGCGTCATGATCGTCGTCGCGAACTCGACGAGCTCCGGGACCAGGTGCTCCATGTCGTCCGTGTTGTAATTGTGCCGGAGCTGGCCGTCCACCCAGAACTGGACGTGAACGTCGTTGGGGTTCGGGATCTCGTCGATCGTGGCGATGCACGGGCCGATCGGGGCGAACGTGTCGAAGGACTTGCCGAGCCAGCTGCCGGCCTTCCACGTGCGCCGGCCCTCGCCGCGCGCCGACACGTCGATCATGCCGGTGTAGCCGAAGACGGCGTTGCGCCAGTTGTCGCGCTTGACCATCTTGGCCGGCCCCTTGATGACGAGCGCCAGCTCGGCCTCGTGCATGAAGATCCACGGCTCGGTGAACTCCGGGAGCACAATCGTGTCGCCGGGGCCGATCACCGCATCCGAGCTCTTCAGGAACATGTTGAGCGGCCGGGCTTCGAGCGCGCCGTGCTCCCAGTAATTGGCGAT
>QHSV01000079.1 GCA_003221655.1 Candidatus Rokuibacteriota bacterium | reverse complement strand
TGGCCGGGCTCACGGCCGACGCGGTCTACGCCTGGTTCGCCGGAACCGACTCGATCCGCTTCGTCAAGGCCTACAAGGAGTACGGCCTGGCCGGAAAGCTGCCGCTGCTCGCGTACAACACGCTCACGGACGACGTGCTGCTTCCCACGCTGGGCGACGCCGCGCTCGGGATCATCACCGTCGGCCACTACAGCGCCGCCCTGGACACTCCGGAAAGTCGGACATTCGTGCGGGAGTACGAGGCGCGGTACAACGCGTGGCCGACCCGCTACGTCGAGCTGGGCTACGTGTCGGCCCAACTCATCGGCGTGGCTGTCGAGACGCTGAAGGGCGAGGTTGGCGATCGGGCTGCCTTCCGCGACGCGATCCGCGGTGCCGCGACCAAGATCCAGCCACCGCGCGGCCCGATCCGGTTCGACCGCTTCCAGCAGGTGATCACCGACGTGTACGTGATGAAGGTCGAGCGTCAGGGGAACCGGCTGGTGAACGTGATCGTCGACCGGATTCCGAGCACTTCGCAGGAGGAGAGCTGGAAGTGGTGGAACAAGTAGTCCGGCTCCCGAAGGACGTTCACCCCGCCTCTTTGTCGCGCCTCCCGCTCCTGGCGCGTGACGATCTGGACGAGCAGGGGAAGCGGCTCTACGATGCCGCGGTCGGGCCGCAGAGCCGGACGCTCGTCGGGCTGCGCGGGCCGAGCGGCATCTGGCTTCATTCTCCGGTCCTCGCCGAGTTCCTGAGGGCGGCCAACCAGTACCTCCGTTTCGAGACCGCGCTCGATCGGCGCCTGACCGAGCTGGCGATTCTCGTGACGGCGCGGGAGCTGGACAACCAGTTCGAGTGGACGGCGCACGAGCCGGCTGCCCTCAAGGAAGGCCTCGACCCGAAGATCATCGACGTCATCAGACGTCGGAAGCCTGTTGCCCGATTGGGAAAGAAAGAGGCGCTGATCATCAACTTCGGCCGGGAGCTCTTTCGATGGAAGAAGGTTCGTTCGCAGACGTTCGCGCGAGCCGTCTCGGCCTTCGGCCGGCGCGGAGTTCTCGAGCTGGCGGCGTTGATGGCGAACTACTCGATGACGGCTCTCATCCTCAATACGGTCGATCAGCAGCTCCATCCCGGCCAGAAGCCACTGCTGCCGTTGCCCTGAGCCAATGAGAGACTCCGGACGCATGACCGAGCATGGGTTCCGGGTGATGGATACGAAGCGAAAGGTGATCAAGAACGGTATCGTCGTCGACGGCTCCGGCTTCTCCCGCTATCGCGCCGATGTCGCCGTCAAGGACGGCACGATCGTCGAGATTGGCAAGATCCGTGGCGCGGCGGCCGCGACGATCGACGCCGACGGGCTCTTCGTGGCGCCCGGCGTCATCGACACGCACACCCACTACGACGCTCAGCCCTTCTGGGACAAACTCTGCACCTCCTCGGTCTGGCACGGGGTGACGACCGTCCTCATGGGTAACTGCGGGCTCACGCTCGCCCCGCTCCGGCCTGAGCATCGCGAGACGATGCTCGCGACGTTCTGCTGCGTCGAGGACCTGCCGGTGCGGTCGCTGGCGTCTGTCCTCCCCTGGAACTGGGAGACGTTCGGAGAGTATCTGGACGCGATCGACCATGGGCTCGGCTTGAACCTGATGCCGCTGGTCGGTCACAATCCCTTGCGCCTCTCTGCGATGGACCAGGCGGCGTGGGACCGCGAAGCGACGCCGGACGAGATCGCCCACATGCAGCGGCTCCTGCGCGAGTCGCTCGAGGCCGGCGCGTGGGGCTGGAGCACCACGGACTCACCGACCCACGCCGGGCCGGCCGGCCAGCCCGTGCCGACACGCCTGGCCGCGGACGAGGAGCGCGTGGCCCTCGGACGGACGCTCGGGGAGTTCAACCGAGGCATCATCGAGATCCTGCCGAAGGGAGCGGGCAAGCCCAGCGCCACCGATCTGGACCATCTGCGCGACGTGGCGGTGACGAGCGGCCGGCCCGTATTCTTCCTGAGCTTCGACGCCAACGCGCGCCCCTACGTGGAGAAGGCGGCGCGCGAGGGCGCGCAGATGTACAACCTTCTGCGGGCGATCCCCTTCAATCCGCGGTTCACCCTGAAGAAGACGACCTTTTTCCACAACCTCGACGTCTGGGACGTGGTGATGCACATGCGCGTCCCGGAGCGACTGGCGGCCCTCGCCGACCCGGAGCGGCGCGCGCGGATGCGCGAGCAGGCGCTCAAGCCCCAGCGGCGGCGGCCGGGCGTACCCGGTCGGCTCGTGCCCTGGCGCTCGATCTTCGTTCGCAAGGTGAGCCTGGCCAAGAACCAGGGGCTCGTGGATCGAAACCTCATGGAGCTCGCCGAGCAGCAGGGCAAGCACGTCGCCGATGTGATCCTCGACCTGGCGCTCGAGGAAGGGCTCGACACCGAGTTCCAGCTGATGACACGCTCAGCCGAGGAAGAAGTCCAGATCGCCGAGATGGTGAAGGCCGGCCACGCGCTCCCCTCGCAGTCGGACGCTGGCGCTCACCTCAACACCAACTTCTGTACCGCCGGCGAGTCGAGCTACGTCCTGGGTCAATGGGTCCGCGACCGCGAGCTGTTGAGTCTCGAAGACGCGATTCGCCGGCTTACCTTTCAGCCCGCGCGCATCATGGGGCTGCGCGATCGTGGGTTAGTCCGCGAAGGCCTGGCGGCCGACCTCATGGTGTTCGATCTCTCGAGCATCGGGATCAAAGAAGACGAGGTCACCCACGACGGGCCGTCCGGCACGCCCCGGCGGGTCCAGGGCGCCGAAGGCGTCCACCACGTCATCGTCGGCGGCCAGGCCGTGCTGGAGCACGGCAAGCACACCGGAGCGCTTCCGGGTCGGGTGCTCCGCGCCGGCCGAGGTCACTGAGGGCGGGACGCGTCAGGACTCCTGCACGAGCGCGGCCCGGCCGACGAGCGCGTTCTTCCGGAGCAGCTCGTGCGCCTCTTCCGCCCCTTCGAGCGGGAAGGTCCGGCTCACGATCGCGCGGATGCGCCGTTGCCGCAGGAGCTCCAGGGTCTGGGCGATCTCGGTCAGCGTGACGTAGCGCGAGCCGTGGATCTCGAGCATGGAGCCGAGGACGTGCCGCGGGTCGACCATGAAGCTCGCGTCCGCGCCGAAGAAGGCGGTAGGGCGACTGCCGATGATCACGAGGCGCCCGGCGCGGGCCAGCGACTTGAGCGAGCCCTCGAGAGTCTCCCGCGACGCCACGAAGTCGATCGCCGCGTCCACGCCGCGGCCGTCGGTGAGTCTCGCGACTTGCGTGGCGAGGTCGCCCCGGCGCCCGTCGACCAGCGCGTCGGCCCCGCAGTCTCTGGCCGCCGCGAGCTTCTCGTCGGTGATGTCCGCCGCAAGGACCCAGCCGCCGCAGAGCTTGGCCATCTGCACCGCGTGGATGCCGACACCACCTCCGGCGCCCACGATCAGTACTGAATCGCCGGGACCCACGCGCGCCTCCTCCCGACAGGCGTGGTAGGGCGTCGCGATCGCGTCCGCGGCGATCGCGGCGTCGAGGTCGCTCACCCCCGGGGGGATCGGCGTGACGTTCCGGGCCGGGGTCGCCATGTACTCGGCGTAGGCGCCGTCCGACGCCATTCCGACGTTGCCGGGCGATGCCGGGCACAGTGTCTCCCGACCGCTCCGGCAGAACCGGCAGACGCCGCAGGTGAGATAGAAGTGGCAGGTCACGCGGTCGCCGACACTGACGTGAGCGACCTCGGAACCGACCTCGACGATCTCGCCCGCGACCTCGTGCCCGGGAATGCGCGGGAACGACGTCACGCGACCGGGAACGGCGGTCATGATGACGACGGTGAGTCCGACCCCGGTGGCTCGCACGCGGAGCAGGACGTCGTTGGGACCCACCTTCGGAACCGGGACGGTCGCGAGCCGGAGCGGAGCTCCGAACTCCGGCAGGATCATCGCCTTCATCGTGTGGGAATGATGGGCAGCAAGAGGTAGGAATCCCGACCGCCTCCTGCGTAGAGCGTCACCTTCCCACCGAAGACGTCCGCCGGCCGGTCGTCGGCATCGGCGTGGGTCATGCCGCCCGTGCCGCGAGTTCCGTAGTGGAACTTCTTTCCGAACTCGCTCACCTCGCCCTCGTATTCGTAGTCCTTGCCTCGGACGGTCAGCGCCACCCGCCAGCCGGCCGGGACGACGATGCACGAGGTCACGATCTCCACGTCGCACTCGTAGACTTCTCCCGGCGTGAGCGGCTCCACCCGGTCGTGCGGATGGTAGGGCCGGTACGGCAGGCTCCGCTTTGGGTCCAGCCGTCGATGGGAGACGCGCAACCACCCGTTGGCGATCGGTGTGTTCGGATCGGTCGAGCCCATGAACGTCACTTCCTTGCCCTGCGGATCGACCACGCGGACGATGAGGAAGAGGTCGGCGTCCTTCGTCGAGGACGAGACGAAGAGCTTGGCGGCCATCGGGCCGGTGATCTCGGTCTCCCGATCGACCGTCATCGAAAAGGTCAAGCCGTTGCCCAGCGCCTCGTACTCGAGCTTGCCGGCCGCCGTCGCGGGCTTCCGGCCCAGCGCCAGGTCAGATGGATCCAGATAGAATTTGGTCCACTGGGTCCGCGCCAGCGGCCACTCGCTCTCGTGGCGCAGCACGAACTTCTCCCCGGGGTGGCGGACGTTGAGCTGAACGCGCGGCTGCGTGGACCAGCCGTTGTCGAGTCCCTTCAGGAAGTAGTCGAAGAACCGTTTCTGGAGCGCGACACCGTACGGGCTGTAGAAGTGGGACCAGTGCGAGTCGCCGTGGGCCTCGAGCCACTTCTGCTCGGCGGGCGCCTGGACGAACCCGTTGAAATTGCCGCGCGGATGGATTCCCTGCCCGCCCCAGTTGGCGCACGTGAGCAGGGGCGTCGTCACCAGTCCGAGGTCAGCCGAGCGCTGTCGGTGCCACTCGTCGTCGAGCGGATGCTTCTTCAGCTCCTCGTAGACGTTGACGCGGTTCTTGGCCAGCTCCTCGTCGGAGAGCGTGACGGGGCCCGCCACCGACTCCCCAGTGTTCGGATTCTTCTTGGCCCGCTGACCCATCCCGTACTGGATGTTGGCGACCTGGTGCTTCGCCCAGCGCTCCTGGAACTGGCTCAGCATGCCGCCGTGGAAGCCCGAGTCGCGGTAACGGTCGTTCTGACCCTCCCAGGGAATGATGGCGGCCAGATGCGGCGGGTGTTTGCCGGCGACCCGCCACTGGTTGCTCGCGTAATACGAGATCCCGAGCATTCCGACTTTTCCGTTGCTCCAGGACTGAGTCCCAGCCCACTCGATGCACTGATAGAGATCGTCGGTCTCCCTCGCGCAGCCCGGGTCCATGAAGCCCGGCGACCAGCCGGCGCCGCGCGAGTCGACGCGGACGACCGCGTAGCCGTGCGGCACCCACCGTTCGGGATCGGTGGTCTCCCAGTTCTGGTACTTGTTGGTCGAGCCCTGGAGGATCTGCGGATAGTCCGAGATCATCTTCTCCCATTGCAGCGGATACCCCTCCTGGAACGCCAGCCCCTTCGCGTAGACGCCGTACGACAGGATCACGGGATAGTGCCCGTCTTCGATCGGTCGGAATACGTCCGCCCGGAGGACGATGCCATCGTCCGCCGGCGGCGCCCCGGCAGCGGGGGCCCGGGGGTGCGGCGGGGGTCGAAGGGACCCGTTCCTGACGAGCGGCGGCGGACGAAGCGCGCCTGGGTGGAGCCCAGCCGCACTGGAGCAGCGAACGCGTGCCGCGTGGTCGTCTCGACCGCCGCCGCACCCCCTGGCCCCCGCGGCCGGGGCGGCACGACGCGAACGACAAGGTGCTAGGATCGTCGCCATGATAGGCGAGGCGCACCTCCGGCTGGGCGGCGACCGGTTCGTCTCGGGCGCCGGCCGGTTCGTCGACGACGTGCACGTGCCGGGCGTTCTGCACGCCGCGGTCCTTCGCTCGCCTCACGCGCATGCACGCCTGGTGTCGATCGATACCAAGCGCGCACGCGACTTGCCCGGCGTTCACGCCGTCCTCACCGCCGCCGACGTGCCGGCGATCGCCGTCATCCCGAACCGCGTCCCCGCCCCCACGGGCACTGATCGCTACCTGCAACCGGCCATCGCGCGCGACGTCGTCCGTTACGTGGGCGAGCCGGTGGCGCTGGTCGTCGCCGACGATCCGTACGTCGCTCGCGACGCGCTGGAGCGAATCGACGTCGTCTACCAGCCGCTGCCGGCCTGCGCCTCCACGGCCGAGGCGCTCGGGCCCGGGGCGTCGCGGCTCTTTCCGGGCACCGATTCCAATAACGTCGCGACAATTAACATGCGCGTGGGCGACGCCGATGCCGCGCTCGGAAGCGCCGCGCTCGTGCTGCGCGAGCGCTTCACCTACCCGCGGCAGACGGCGGCCGCGCTGGAAACGCGCGGGCTGGTCGCCCTGCCGCCGGACCCGCGGGGCGGCGAACTGCACCTGATCGGCTCGACCAAGTGCATCCACATCAACCGGACGATCCTCGCGCCGATCTTCGGCATCCCGCTCGGCGCTCTGCGCCTCACCGAGGTGGACGTCGGGGGCGGCTTCGGTGTGC
>QHSV01000329.1 GCA_003221655.1 Candidatus Rokuibacteriota bacterium | reverse complement strand
GGCCGCGACTCCGGCTGTTTGTGCAGCGCCAGCGTGACCGCGCGCTCCACCGAGCCGGGGACGTTGTTCCGCCGCCGGTGAATCGGAACCGGCGCCTCCTTCAGTTGCTTGGCGAGGACGGCCTCACGCGTCGCGGCCTCGAACGGCGGCACCCCGCAGAGCAACTCATAGAGGATAGCGCCGAACGCATAGATATCCGCCTTCTCGGAGACCGGAGCTTTTGAGATTTGCTCGGGCGAGAGGTATTCGGCCGGCCGCTCCGCAGCGATCACGCCCCGGATCTCTCGCGCGTCGCGCAAGCCGACGAGCTCGAGGTCGAGCAGTTTGATGCGTCCGTCCTCGAGCACCACGATGTTGTGAGGGCAGAGCGCGCTGTGGATGAAGCCCATGTTATGAAGCGTCTCGACGGCTCCGCCGAGATCGAGCGCCACGCGCATCCCGGCGGCGACGTCGAGCGGCATTTCGCTGAGTCGCCGTCCCTCTACGAGCTCCATGACGGCGAAAGGCCGGCCGTTGTCGACCTCACCGAACTCCAGCACGCGAGTCAGCCCTGGATGCGCCGATGATGCCGCGACGATCGACCGGGCCATACGCAGAACCGCCTGCGCGGCATCGGGTGCCTCGGCAAGCTCGCGAGGCAGAAACCGGATGGCGACGCGGCGCCCGGTCGACTCGTCATTGGCGAGGCACACTGTGCCGAAGGCGCCGGCACCCAGCTCGCTGACAATCCGGTAGCGGCTCCGGACGAGCAACCCGATCGGGAACTGCTCGCCGCGCGCGATAGGTGACACAGCGGTCCGGCCCGCCTGAGCGTGTCTACTCACGACAGTAGGTTTCTCCCCGGGCACAGAATACCCCGAAAACACAGCTTTGGGATATTGTGCCGAGCATGAGCCTTCGCGGCACGCTCATGGCTCTCGCGTGTGTTGGCGTCGTCGCGGGCGGCCCATTTCCGGCGCGCGGAGCGTCCCAGCCGAAGTCTCGCGCCGCGCACCGCGAGGGCATTCTTTTCCTCATCATCGTCGTCGTCGCCTGGGGTCTGACGTGGCCCGTAAACAAGGTAATTCTGGAATCCCTGTCGCCGCTCTGGATGATGGCGCTGCGCTCGGCGATCGCCACCGTGGCGCTGTTCGCTATCGCGATCGTGCTCGGCCGGCTCGCTCTGCCGCCCCGGACCGACGTGCCGGTGCTGCTCAGCATCACCCTGCTTCACATGGTGGGCTTCGCGGTCCTCGCCGCGTGGGGGTTGCGGCTCGTCCCGACCGGGCGCTCGGTGGTGCTCGCCTACACGACGCCGCTCTGGGTGATCCCGGGCGCCGTCTTCTTCCTGGGCGAACGGCTCACGCTGAGGCGCATGATCGGCGTGGTCAGCGGCCTTCTCGGCCTCCTGGTCTTGTTCAATCCTCTCGCGTTCGATTGGGCCAACCGCGATGCGACCCTCGGCAACGGTGCGATCATCGGCGCCGCCATCCTCTGGGCGGCCAGCATCCTGCACATTCGCAGTCACCGATGGCGGTCGACGCCGTTCGATCTCGTCCCCTGGGAGATGTTGCTGGCCACGGTCATCCTGATCCCGGCGGCGATGATGGCCGTTGGTGCTCCGGCGACGGAATGGAACGGCCGGCTCATCGCCCTCTTGCTCTACGCCGGCGTCCCCGGCACCGCGATCGCCTACTGGGCCACCGCCGTGGCCAGCCGCAACCTGCCGGCCGTCACCACCGCGCTCGGCTTGCTCACCACGCCCGTGGTCAGCGTCGCCGTCGCGACGCTCTGGCTCGGCGAGCCGCTGACGCTCCCTCTCATCGCGGCGATCGTGCTCATTCTGGGCGGGATCGCCGTCGGTACCACCGGGAGCCGGCAGGATCCCTAGGATGACCGGCGAGGGTGGCCCAGCGGTACGGCAGGGAACGGCACTGTAGTAGGCTCCCGGCAGGTCCCGCGACCGGGAGATCCGGGGGCTGCTCGGGCGCGATGCGGGTGCTCGCAAGGGACGATCGAAGGGAGGTTCGACATGACAGATCTTGAGCGACTCGGCCTCGCCCTGGTCGGTTTCGCGGTCGCCGTCGTCTCGGCTGGGGTCCTCCTCGGGCTCATCGGGGCATGGATCAAGCGCGGCACACGATGAGGGGATGATCCGAAACCCGCTCGCCTTCGCTCTGCTCGTCGGCCTCCTCGCCGCGCCGCTCGCTGCCCGCGATAGGCGATAGGACCGGCGTTTCGGTGGGACAGGCTGGAACTACTTTGTCGCTATCCAGCGAGGCGCTCAACCACCAGTCGCAGGAGGGCCGGAGCCGAGGGCGAGAGCGACGAGTTGGTCCAGTTCGCGCAGGTCGAACGGCTTGTGCAGATAACCAATGGCGCCTTCGATCAACGCCTCGGCCTCCCTCCGGGTGTCCCAGCCGCCAGTCATCATGAGGACTGGCGCCGTCACGCCAAGGTCGCGGACGTGCTTCAGAACGTCAAGTCCCTGTTTCCACGGCTTGCAGTCGCCCGCGCGTGGCGGCATGACCATGTCCAGCAGAATGAGGTCGAACCGCTCCCGTAGCACGATGTCGAACGCATCGGCAGCGGTACAGACCGACGTGATCTCATACGCGTGCCCGTGCTGGAAGTACGCAAAGGCGTCCTGTAGCATCGCGACCACGATCGGCTCGTCATCGACGATGAGGACCCGCTTCGTCACGTCACGTTCGTTTCACGCTGATGCGCTCGTGGGCACTCCAGCTTCGCACTTCAACGTTGGCGGGCTGATCAACCCTCCTGACGCGAGCGTAGGCGATCTTGCCTCCCGCTCCCGTGTATGGGTGAGCGACGACTTGCCACTCCCCTGTCTCGTCAGAGAAACGGTCGCCGACTTGAAGCTCCATCGGCAAGACACGGCGTGTGGCCGGTGGCGTTGACTCGGGCTTCTTCTCGGGTCGTGGCCTAGCCAAGTCGAGGTGCGCTACTCGCTGCAACCGTAGAGATGCACGCGGACGCTGTCGCTCAGATCCCTACGACACCATGGGCACAGGTACGCGCGCCCGCCGAGCAGGGTTGCGGTGCGGTCTGAGGCAAGGTCTCGCAAGCCGGAATTTCCGGCGAAGATGATGGAGTCGTCCGGCGAGATCATTCGAGAGCACTGTGGATACGTCCACTTCTGCTGTTCCGCCATCGGAGCACCCCCGATCCGAAAGGCATGGATCAGCCAGATGCCATTGGGGCAGGACGCCGGCTTGCGTCAACCCAGGTGCGCCAGTGGTAGGCGCGGCGAGGATAGCAGCCAGGCGCTTCTCGCGCAATCGACCTCCCTCTCGTCGGCTGAGTTAGCTCGGCTCTGGATGGAAGCCAGTGATGCGGACGCGGTTTGTAGACAGGAATGGTCATCGGGGCTACGCGCGGCGGTGCCAGCCGCGCGGCGGTCGCGCTCTGCGGCCAACTCCTCTTTCAGCTTTCGTAGCTCATCGGCCTGCTGGGCTTGACGCATCTTCATCGCATCCACCTCCTCGATCGCCCGGTGTGCGCGCTCGCCCCACATGAGATAGCCGACTCCAAAGCCGATCAGCAGCGTCACGACCCCGGGGGGGGTCTGCTCGCTTTAGGTTGACGGTGCCTCTGCGCATCGTCTACCGGCGGGCAGCGTGAGCCCGAGAAGCCAATCGCCGCTTCCTTCGAGTCCTGGGGCAACCCACCGGCTTGTTGCCGCTGCCTACCTGGTTACGGGCGTCTACCGACGATTCGAACCTGCACACTTCTCGTAGCGACTGTGATCAGATCACGAAACGGACGCGCAGCGAACAGCGTGTCAGTCCTCAGCTCCCTCTTGATAGCAGGGACAGCTTTTCTCAAGTCGGAGTACACGTCCTCAAGTTGCCTGACCGTTGGCTCAAGACGCCGTCTCACCAAGGCATTAGTGAGTTCTCGCAGCAACCGTTCCGGCGTGGCGTTATGGATATAAGGGTCACTACCGTCAAGGTCGCTGAGCGACTTGCTCAAACGGCGCCTAACTGCTTCGAACACGTACCAGTTTTCGCGCGCACGCTGCATCTTCGCCGATGCTACCGCGAGTCCAAGTTCAAACGGCATGTCATACGGCACATTGATGAAAGCGTTGTTGTTAGAGCGGCGCTTACGACGCCGGTCAAGTTTCTCTGCCGTCGGGCCATCAATTCGGCGCGCGGGCACTATCTTGGGGCACCTCCTCCTTCACTTATTCCTCAAGCCGCCGCATAACGGTTGCGACGCCGCGCTCTGCGCGCTGTTGCCCTCGCTTTTTTAGCTCGGAGCTTTTCCTTCGTAGCGGCTTTGGCCTTACGAGCCTTCGTAGGCTTTGCGCTTCGTTTTCCTGCCGCGCGTTTGGATCGACCATGATGCGACGTAACAACCACAGACGCCGATTCCGAAATGCCTACCGAGACCGAGTCAGCAACTCTTATCGAGTCTGCCAACTGAATCAAATGTGTTGCGCGCTCTTTGGGTACGCCAAGCTTCCTAGCCACACCGTATGCAGAGGGATACGGCGTCGAAATCACTGTCTTGCCAGCCACACGCAAAAGCTAACTCTTGCAGTACCAAGCTGTCAATTCGCGGAGGCGTCTGACGCCAGCAAAGGGTGTAGGCGCGCCTCAGCCGATCGGTTTTCAGGAATCCCTCAGCGTGTCTTCGGTCGGGTCCCGTCCGGGTTCCAACCGAAGAGCTTGGTATGGTCTATATTTTCGATAACATACGAACCAGCGACTCTGGTGAAGGAGCGGGGTGTTTGTTATCCATCGACGTGTGGGGCCGCATGACGACGCCCCGTCCTTACTCGCGGCACGGTCTCAACGCCCCGATGGCCCGGATCAAGCTACGGGGATTCGGCACGATTGACCGCCGAACGGCGGCTGCTCGCGAGCAGTTGGCCCTCCGACGTGAATTAGCGAACGCGCTGAGAGGCGAATCGGATCTTAGCCCTCAGCGGCGGAAGCTGATCGACATGGCGGCGAGAGCGTCGCTGCTGCTCGACCATGTGGATGCCTGGCTCTTCCGGCAGCGCAGCCTCGTCAACGCTCGTGCGAAGACGCTCTTACCGGTCCTCGTCCAGCGACAGACGCTCGCAGACCACCTAGTCCGTCTCCTGGATAAGCTCGGCCTCGATCGCCTGCCGCAGAAGGTTGGTCCTACGTCGATAGGCGGGACCGCAGTGATTTATATCCCTGACAACGGCCGCGACGCGTTCGCGGCCGTAGGGGGCACGACGAATGGGTCACATCCCGCGCATCGGTCACCCGAATCCGAATCGCCGACGGAAATCGCCACCGTCGAGCTTCCGCCCCGCGACGCCAGTGATGTCATCTCCCCCAACGGAGACCAGCGCCACGACGACAACGAACGCGACCCCTGACGCGAAACCGCGTCGCGTGCAATATGGCGAGATCGATAGTCTATGTACCGCCCCTTCTAGTCATCCAGAGAGTCCGCACGTGACCCTAGATCTCACTAAATTTAAGAACACCTCCAAGGGCTGCCCCGTCTTTCGCGCAGGTCGGCTCCAAAACGAATCGCTGTTGTTGACAAGTGAAATGAACATCAGTGCGAGCTGAATTCTAGCTTCGATGTCCTTAATATCTATGGCCATAACGCCCCGCCGTATCAGTGACCTCGGCACGAACGAGCAAGAGTTATAACAAACCCGATAAGCCGCATGGGCACCTCGGTTGGGGATGGCTGACGGGGAGTCTAGCCGAACGTCACGACGCGCACCAGCACGGCTCTCACGAGCACGCGCTATTCGATGATCTGGTCGGCTCGCCCCAACAGGGACGGCGGGATCGTGAGGCCGAGCGCCTTATACTCCTCCGGATATTCCTCTGACCAGGGGACAGAACGGAGGAGGTAGA
>QHSV01000119.1 GCA_003221655.1 Candidatus Rokuibacteriota bacterium | reverse complement strand
CAACTTCGACCGCGCCGCGACGGTCACCTCGATCGAGCGAATGAAGCAGATCGCCGCCAACCTGAAGGCAACCGTCGTCATTCAGCACGACATGCGCGGCATCGGCAAGCTGCCGCTGTTCCCAGCTGCTGCGAAGTAGCACTTGGGCAGTCTTGGTATCGCTGCGTGTTTCAGGAAGTTTTGGAAGTTCCTCAAAAACACGAAGCGGTAAACACGAACGAAATCAAACGTGGTGGCCCCAAGGGGGACCACTCGCCCGGACTTGATCATCCCGCTCGACGGCGTATTCCGGGTGGCGGCGTAGATGTCCCGCCAGTCCGACCTCGTCACCGTTGCGCGATCACGCTCTTGGAAGAACGCTCTCTACACCCTCCGACGTCAGCGGACGATGTAGCTCCTGCCGACCCTTCCCGCTCGGTAGTCCGACCAGGCCTCGTACACCTTTCGGAACTCAGCGGTGGTTATGCCGGTTGATGCGGAGCCAGGGATGCCAGAGGCCCCGGTCAGTCACGTTCGCGGGATTTCGCCACTCCATACCCTGCACACATCTTCCATTCCTGACGCGCCGGTCACTGATCGGGCGGTTGTGCGCCTTGGCACGGGCGGTTATGATCGACGGACGTCACCGAGCACTCCCAGCCGATAGGAGACTGCCATGCGCGAGAAGAAACGCAGGAGGAAGACCGCGCGCAAACGCGCCGCCTTCAAGAAGAAGCAGAAGAAGCGCCGCATTCGCGCCGCCGGCTGAAACCATACGGCTCTCCTTCTGCGGCACCTGCTTTCCTCAACGCCTCCCGCGCCGCGCCCTGGACCGCGTGCCCACGGTCAGCCCGGTCAGCCTGACTTCGAGACGTTGGTCAGGAGGTAGGGGCACCTTGGGGCGGCTAGTGGTTGGAGCCACCCACGAGACGTCCAGGACTCCGCTGGCCGCGCACCCTGCAAGAATGAGCGCAGTCGTCACCGCGGCGGTGATGAAACGGCGCCGGAGCCGGCCGAAGCGGTCAGTCACGGGCGAGGGCTCGCGTGTGCGACTCACAGGTCCTTCTTCGCCTTCTCCCGCTGCTCCTTCTGTCGCTTCTCTGCGAGCTCCATGAACTCGCGCAACGCAATCATCGCCAGACCTTTGCCGAAAGTCGAACTGGACTTCGTGACGAACATGAGCGTCTGGGCGCCCACCCAACGCAGCGTCTCCCGTTGCTCGCTCACGTTGGTCGGCGGCCCGTAGCGGTCTGTCATCGCTTGACTGATTCTGCCGAAGTCCTCTGACTTGAACGAAAGTGTGACGTTCATCATGCGGCGTTGCATGGGTTCTCCGACCAGTCTGAAGAACACGAGGACCGGCACATGGCCAATCATCGACGACACCGAACACGAGACGTCGTCGTGCTGGTCATCGCCTGCGACCGAAAGGCATCGCGCCGTGGGCAACCTCTCACGGATCTGCGCCTCGCTCGCGCCGAAGGGAATGTCGCGGAACCCGGTCGGCTCCTCGGCGGCTCTCGCCGATGCGACAATGAGCAGGGCGAACAGGTTGGCGATCATGAAGGCCATGCTGACCAGCCGCATGCGGCACCTCGGTGGAGGACGGCTGCCGGAAGTCTAGCCGAAGGCCAGGACGCGCACCAGACGGCGCCGCGCCCTCACCGCAAGCGGCCACGATCGCTCCGGACGCCGGCGCAACGGTGGTGGTTGGTGACGGCCTATTAAGCCTTTCACCGGAGCTTTCCCTCAAAACGCTCCCGTTTCCTCAGCTATGACATCGTGCCCCGTTTGTACAGGGTCTTGGTCAGGACCCGGCTCAAGACAAAGCTGACGATCGTGATGATCAGCGCCCCGACTAGCGCCGGGAGGAATCCAGCAATGCGGAACCCAACACCCATGCCCTGCGCGATCCAACTGGTGAGGAGCAGCATGAACGCGTTGATCACAAAGGTGAACAGGCCCAGGGTAATGATTTCGAGCGGTAGGGACAGAAGAACAATTATTGGACGGATCACCACATTTACGACCCCGAAGATCAACGCAACGATCAGTAACGTGGCCCAGTCGTGCTTGGTCGGGTGAGGACCGGCGGCACCGAGATGGATACCGGGGACGAGCCATGCGGTGACGAGCAGAGCCACCGCGTTGATGATCAGTCTCAGCAGGACGAACACAGAGTCTCCTCGCTGTTCGTCATGACAGATACCTCATCTCAACCTCAGCCTGCTCCAGCCAGAACCGCATGTCCATCTCGCGGTACATCGTCGTCGCGGTCGCGAAGTGTTCCTGGGCCTCCTCGCGCCTGCCCCTGCGCCGGGAGAGGTTCCCGAGGCCGAGGCATGATGCATCTGAGCGAAGCCTATCTCCTCGACGACCCGAGCAATTGATACTGTGTTTGTCCCATGGACTCGGTGGACGCCAGCGCCGGGCGCAACAACGAGATGCCCTCGGCGGCGAACTGCTTCCTTCCGCGGTCACCGGCCCAGCTGTTCCCGGGCCGCCGCGACCACGCGATCCGGCTGGAACCCGAACTTCCGCTGCAGCTCCTTCAGCGGCGCGGAGGCGCCGAACGTGTGCATGCCGATGACACGTCCGGACGTCCCGACGTAGCGCTCCCATCCCAGCGTCGAAGCCTGCTCCACCGCGACGCGGGCCGTCACACTGCGCGGCAGCACGCCCTCTCGATAGGCCTGAGTCTGATGCTCGAAGATGTCCCAGGACGGCATCGAGACCACGCGCGAGCGGATCCCGTCGGCCAGGAGCTGCTCGTGAGCCTCCACGGCGAGACTCACCTCGCTGCCGGAGGCGATGACAATGACCTCGGGCTCGCCGCCTGGCGCATCGCCGAGGACGTAGGCGCCACGGGCCAGGCCGCTGGCCGACGCATATTTCTTGCGATCCAACGTCGGCAGCGGCTGTCTCGACAGCACGATGGCCGCCGGCGCATGGCGGAGCTGCATGACATAGCGGTAGGCCTCGACGACCTCGTTGGCGTCACCCGGCCGCAGCGTGACCAGCCCCGGAATGGCACGCAGCGACGCGAGATGCTCCACGGGCTGATGGGTCGGCCCATCCTCTCCGTCTCCCATCGCGTCGTGCGTGAAGACAAAGATCGTGGGCAGCTCCATCACGGCCGACAGCCGGATGGCAGACCGCGCATAGTCGCTGAAGATGAAGAACGTCGCGCCGAATGCCCGAAGCTTCGACAGGGCGAGTCCGTTCACGGTCGCCGCCATCGCGTGTTCGCGAATGCCGAAATGCAGGTTCTTCCCGCTGGGACTCTCGGCTTCGAAGTCTCCCGCTCCCTCGTACGTCAGCGTGGTCCGGTTCGAGGGCCCGAGATCCGCCGAGCCACCGAGGAACCACGGGATGTTCTGGGCCAGCACGTTGAGCACCCTGCCCGAGGCATCGCGCCCGGCGATGCCCTTCGGATCGGCGGGAAAGGCGGGAAGATTGGCGTCCCACTTGGCCGGCAGCTCGCGCCCCTGCATGAGGTGGATCTCGTTCGCGAGCTCCGGATACCGCGCCCGATAGGCGTCGTACAGCTCCGTCCATCGACGGCGGGTTGCGGCGCCGCGCGCGCCCACGCCGGCGGCGAAGTGCTCGTAGACGCCGGGCGGGACGAGGAACCTGGCGTCTTCGGGCCATCCGTAAAAGCGCTTCGTGAGTCGAACCTCCTCGTCGCCGAGCGGCTCACCGTGGGCTTCCGCCGTGTCCTGCTTGTGCGGCGATCCATAACCGATGTGGCTGTCCAGAATGATGAAGGTGGGGCGGGCCTTCGTCTGCCGGAAGACTTCGAGGGCGTGCACGATCCGATCGATGTCGTTCGCGTCACCGACGCGCAGCACGTGCCATCCGTAACCCAAGAATCGCGCGGCCACGTCCTCGGTGAACGCCAGTCGCGTGCTTCCCTCGATGGTGATGTGATTGTTGTCGTAGATCCAGCACAGGTTGTCGAGGCCCAGATGGCCCGCCAGCGACGCCGCTTCGGACGCGACGCCCTCCATCAGGCAACCGTCCCCGCACACCGCATAGAGGTCGTAGTCGAAGATGTCGAAGCCCGGACGGTTGTATCGACTCGCGAGCCACTTCTGTGCGATGGCCATGCCCACGCTCGTCGCGACTCCCTGCCCGAGCGGGCCGCTGGTCGTCTCGACGCCCGACACCCAGTGATATTCGGGATGACCCGGCGCCTTGCTGTCGAGCTGGCGGAAGCGCCTGATGTCGTCGAGCGTGACCGACGGCTGCCCGAGCTTCTCGTAGTCCGCGCTTACCGCCCGGGTTCCCGTGAGGTGGAGCACGGACCACAGCAGCATCGAGGCGTGGCCGTTCGACAGCACGAACCGATCGCGATTGGGCCAGATGGCATCCTGGGGATCGAATCGCATCACGCGGTTCCAGAGCGTGTAGACCAGCGGCGCGAGCGCCATCGGCGTACCAGGGTGTCCAGATTTGGCCTGCTGGACCGCGTCGATCGAGAGCGTGCGTATCGTGTTGATGCACAGCTGATCGAGCTGCGCATCCGTGGCTACGTGCGTCGTACTCATGCTACGGCTCCTTGGAGTCCAGCATTGTCGGAGTCTGCCAGCCGCCGGCGGGCACCACAGCCTTGTCAACTTCCTTCGGTCCCCAGGTGCCGGGCTCGTATTCATAGACCGGCGTCTTCGCCTTGAGCACCGGATCGACGATTCGCCACGCCTCTTCGACGTGGTCCTCGCGTGCGAACAGGGTGGCGTCTCCGGCCATCGCGTCACCGAGCAGTCGCTCGTACGCGTCCATCTCGTCGGCGCGGGGATGCTGCGTTCCCATCATCTCGGCCATCGCACTGACCGTCTCCTGCCCTGGAGCGATGACGTTCGCGCCTACGGCGAACGTGATGTCAGGGCTGATGCGCAGCCGACAGTAGTTCGGCTGGAGGTCGAAACCCTCATACATTGTTGGCGGCTGCCGAAGTCTGACGACGATCTCCGTGCTGGTCACGGCCAGTGACTTTCCGGCCCGAATGTAAAAGGGGACCCCTCGCCAGCGCCAGGAATCGATCTCCAGCTGCAGCGCCGCGAACGTTTCGATCTGGGAGTCCGGCGCCACTCCTTGCTGCTGGCGATAGCCGCGGAACTGCCCTCGGATCAGGTTCTCCTCGGTGAGCGGCGGGATGGCCTTCAGGACTTTGACCTTTTCGTCCCGGATCGACTCGCTGTCAGCCCTGACCGGAGGCTCCATGGTCAGGTTGGTCATGACCTGGATCAGGTGATTCTGGATCACGTCGCGAATGGCGCCGGTCTGGTCGTAGAAGGCGCCGCGCCCCTCGACGCCGAAGCTCTCCGCCATCGTGATCTGCACGCTTTCGACGTGGTGACGGTTCCAGATCGGCTCGAGGAACGCGTTCGCGAAGCGGAAGAAGAGCATGTTGTGGACCGGACGCTTGCCGAGATAGTGGTCGATGCGGAAGATCGACGTCTCGTCGAAGACACGGAGCAGGGTCCGGTTGAGCTCGCGTGCCGATGCGAGGTCCGTTCCGAACGGCTTCTCGATGATCACGCGGGCGCCCCGCGCGCAGTCCGCCCGGGCCAGCTGGTCGACGACCAGTCCGAACAGCCCGGGCGGAATGGCGAGATAGTGGGCTGGCCGCTGCGCGGAAGCGAGCTCCCGGCGGATGGCCTGAAACGTCGCCGGGTCGCTGTAGTCGCCATCCACGTAGCGCAGCAACCCACACAGCTTGTCGAAGGCGACGGGGTCGAGCCCTCCGTGCTTCTCCAGGCTGTCCTTCGCCCGGTCCTCGAGCTGTTCGAGAGTCCAGGCGGACTTCGCGACGCCGATGACCGGTACGTGCAGGTGGCCGCGCTTCACCATCGCCTGCAGCGCCGGAAAGATCTTCTTGTAGGCGAGATCGCCGGTGGCGCCGAAGAAGACGAGGGCGTCAGCCTGGGCCGGCATCTCCAACCCTACTTCCTGGCGCAGCGTGAATCGGCCCGCACGTGATCCGACGCATGGGCTGACGTCCTTTCCTTGGTCACGCCGTGGCCGTGGTGGCATCCTTCGCTCGCGACGCGGCGCGCAGGAGCGCGGACAGCTCGTACGCGAGCAGATCGCCGATGCGGTCGACCGTCAGATCCGCCGGCGGATTGCTGGCGAGCTCCCGCGGATCGTGTGCGTAGTGTCCTTGCTGTGGAAAGACCGTGGTGACTCGCCGGTCCCACACCCGCTTCACAGCTGTCAGGATGCGCAGCTTGTCGTCGACCAAGATATAGTGGTCGGCAGGATAACGCTGCTCGACGTCATCCAGCTCGCGCTCTTTGTGGATATAGATGAGGACGTTGCCGTCCACGGCTTCCTGAAGCCCCGCGCGCTCGATCTTCCGGGGTTGAAACACCGCGTCGCCGTCCGAGAGGATGACGGTCGGCCCCCAGCCTCGAAAACGCTCGAGCACGTCGAGCGAGTTCGGGTACAGACGGTTCGCGAACGGGTAGTTCACCATGAACGAAGACACCGTCAACACGTGCGGATCACGCGGATACTCCACGCGATACCGTTGCAGCGCGCCCAGATAGTCGGCGTAGCCCAGCTCGCTCCGCAGCTCTTCGAAGATGGCCCAGTACCGTTCCTGTCGCTCGTGCCCGACCTCGCGCTCGAGATGCCGTTTGAGGTCGGACGCGATGTGATCGTTGTCGAGGAGGGTGTTGTCCACGTCGAACAGGAAGACGACCGGATGGCGCGCGGTCATGAGTGGGCGTTCCCCAAACGACCCCGCGACGTGTCGAACAGGTCCACGAGCTCCTTGTAGCGTCGCGCGATCTCCGCTACGGTGGCGTCCCGCGTCGTCTTCTTGGCCCGCCAGGCGACGAGCGGATCCCAGAACACCGTTCGCCCGACGGCAAAGCCGATGAATCCGCGGACTCCGGCGGCCGTCGCCAGCCAGTCGTGCACGTGCTGGGCGTTCTCGCCCCGGCCCAGGATGATGCAGCCCACGTTGTCGCGACCGCCGCGGCGCGCGGCGGCGACGATCCGCTCGCAATCGTCGCGCCGGTCGAGTCCCTCGACCTTCCAGATGTCGGGCTCGACCTGCGCATCCTGAAGCTGCTGGATGGCCTCCGCCATTAGCCCGGGTCGCAACTTCACGTCGTAGGCGTTCCTGCCGCCGCCGAGTCCCTCGAGCTGGCCCTTTTCGGCGGGCACCAGCATCTCGAACATGAAGCGGCTCCGGCTCTTGTCGTGCAGATACCGGGACAGTCGCTGCAGGCGGGCCGCTTGCCGCCGGTTCAGGGTCGGGTCGCCTTGCGGGTTGTACCGCACGAGCACCTTGCAGAACGTCGGGCTGAAGCGCTCGATGTGGTCCGCGAACCACTCGCCGTACTCGAAGTCGAACTCGTCCTGCCCGCTCTTCTCGGCCGGACACGCCGTGGCATGGCCGCGTGCCGTCGCCTCGTGGAGGATGGACGCGCCGAACTGCTCGTCCACGAGAATCGCCGCCTTGTCCTCAGGCACGCCGGCGTCGAGCGCGGCCGTGAAGCCGTCGTAGATCACCCGTTTCGCGGCCGCGATCTCAGCGGTCTGTTCGGCGGACAGCTTCCCCTCCCACCCGAACATCCGCGTCTGGAACGAGCCGCGGTGATCGAACGGCAGCACGTACAGAGGTCGGTCGAAGCCGAGCGACATCATGGACTCGCCCTCATCTTCCGGAGGCGCCGGATCAGATTGTTTGTCGAGCTGTCGTGCCGGAGCTCGGGCTCCGGCTGGCTCTCGAGCTCCGGCACGATGCGCTGAGCCAACACCTTGCCGAGCTCGACGCCCCACTGGTCGAACGAGTCGATCTGCCAGATCGTGCCCTGCGTGAAGACGCTGTGCTCGTAGAGGGCGACGAGCTTGCCGAGCGCCTCGGGCGTGAGGCGCTCGGCCAGGATCGTGTTCGACGGACGGTTCCCCTCGAAGACCCGATGGGGCACGAGCCAGTCGGGGGTGCCCTCGGCCTTGACCTGCTTGGGCGTCTTACCGAAGGCCAGCGCCTCGCTCTGGGCCACGACGTTGGCCAGCAGAATTTCGTGGTGCTGACCCAGAGGATTAAGTGGCTTTGCGAAGGCGATGAAGTGGCACGGAACGAGCCGGGTCCCTTGATGGATCAGCTGATAGAACGAGTGCTGGCCGTTGGTTCCGGGCTCGCCCCAGTAGACGGGGCTGGTGTCGCAGGCGACCGCTCTGCCGTCGAGCGTCACCTCCTTGCCGTTGCTCTCCATCGTCAATTGCTGCAGATACGCCGGGAAGCGCTTCAAGTACTGCTCGTACGGCAGGACCGCCACCGTCTGGGCGCCGAAGAAGTCGCTATACCAGACGGCCAGCAGCCCCAGGAGCACCGGCAGGTTGCGCTCGAATGGCGCGGTGCGGAAGTGCTCGTCCATCTGGTGGGATCCGTCCAGCATGGCGCGAAAGTTCTCCGGGCCGATTGCGAGCATCGTCGACAGGCCAATGGCCGAGTCCATCGAGTAGCGGCCACCGACCCAGTCCCAGAAGCCAAACATGTTCGCGGTGTCGATGCCGAACTTGCCGACCTCCGTCGCGTTCGTCGAGACGGCGACGAAGTGCTTCGCGACGGCTTTGACATCGCCGCCGAACGCGTCGAGGAGCCACCGGCGCGCGCTCTGCGCGTTCGTCATCGTCTCGAGGGTCGTGAAGGTCTTCGACGCGACGATGAACAGCGTCTCTGCCGGGTCGAGATCACGGGCCGCTTCCACAAAGTCGGTGCCATCGACGTTCGACACGAAACGGAAGTTCATGGCGCGGTCGCTGTAGTGCTTCAGCGCCTCGTATGCCATTACCGGCCCGAGGTCCGAGCCTCCGATGCCGATATTGACGACGTTGCGGAGGCGGCGGCCCGTGTACCCCGTCCACAGGCCGCTCCGGACGCGGTTCGCGAAATCGGTCATCGCGTCGAGCACGGCGTGGACTTCGTCCACCACGTTCTGGCCGTCGACGACGATCGATGTCCCGCGCGGCGCGCGCAGCGCGACGTGCAGCACCGCACGCCCTTCGGTCACGTTGATCTTCTCCCCCCGAAACATCGCGTCGATCCGCCCGCGCAGGTCGGCTTCCTCCGCCAGCCGCAGCAGGAGCCCGAGGGTCTCGTCGGTGATGCGATTCTTCGAGTAATCGAGGAACAGGCCCGCCGCCTCCACCGTCATGCGCTCGCCGCGCGTCGGATCGTCCGCGAAGAGCTGGCGCAACTGCAGCGGCCTGACCGTCCTATGGTGGGCGGTGAGGGTCTTCCAGGCCGGCGGCATCTCGGCTCGCTTGCGCGACGGCACGTCAGCTCGCCTTCGCGAGGACATCGCGCTTGCCGATGATGGCCGCCATGAGCTCATTCCACGACTTGACGAACGACCTGGCGCCCTCGTCCTGGAGCCGAGCCGCGAGGAGGTCGACGTCGACACCGGCGGCGGCGAAACCGCCGTCGATGAAGATCACCGCATCTCTCGGCGCTCAGTGCGTCGCATGAGTTACCGCTGCCAGAGAATCTCGCGGGCTTCGAGGGGGACCGCGGCCGCGGGGTGGTACGGGAGGAGGCGTGGCGTATAGTCGTCGGTTGCTCGGACGTCGGGAATGCTCACCTCGTACTCGTAGCCATTGCCCGGGCCGTCGAGCTTTCGGCCCCGCGCCATAGCATGGCGTTCCGGCTCTCCGGCATTCGCCGCCTCGGCGTAGAGCTCCACGCGGACGGCCTCGGGGTCGAGGCGGCCGAGGTAGACCTCGACGCCGACACGGTGGTGGGTGCCGAGCGTCGTCGCGTGGACCGCGCCGAAGCGGGCGTCGGCCCAGTACTCGCCGAGATGGCGCATCCAGGCTACGAGCTGCGCTCCCAGCGCCGCCTTGTGTGCGGACCGTGCCAGGTAGCTCGCGGCCGCCGGAACGTAAAACGTGTCCGTGTACTCCCGTACCACGCGATTCGTTGAGAACCGTGGGGTGAGACGAGCCATGCTGGCGCGCATCTTCGCGATCCAGGCCTGCGGGATTCCGCGGCTGTCTCGTGTGTAAAAGGCGGGAACCACTTCACGCTCGAGCAGCGCGTAGAGCGCCTCGGCCTCGGCCGCGTCCCAGCCGGGATCGTCCCCGTGCTCATGGCCGTCGCCCAGCGCCCAGCCGACCTCCGGGTCGTACGCCTCGGCCCACCAGCCGTCGAGCTCAGAGAGATTCAGGCCGCCGTTGGCAAGCACTTTCATGCCGCTCGTCCCGCTGGCCTCCCAGGGTCGCCGAGGCGTGTTCACCCACACATCGACGCCCCGAACCAGGTACTCGGCCAGGAGCAAGTCGTAATCCTCGATGAAGATCACCCGCTTGCCCGCTTCGGAGTGACGAATGAACTGGATCCATGTCCGAATCAGCTCTTGCCCGAGGCGATCGGCGGGATGCGCCTTACCCGCCATGATGAGCTGCACCGGGTGTTCTGCGTTCGTCAGGATGCGAAGCAACCGAGCAGAATCGTGAAGCAGCAGGTTGGGCCGCTTGTAGGGAGCGAACCGCCTGGCGAATCCGAGCGTGAGCATGGCTGGGTCCAGCTCCGCGCCCATCCCCGATGCCTCCGGCGCCGGCACACCCATGAACGTGACCTGCTGCGCGATGCGCTGTCGCGCATGATCGACGAGGGTCTTGCGCGCACTGTTACGCATCGCCCACAGCTCCGCATCGGACGCCCGGGCGACGTCGCGCTCGATCATCGTGAGCTCCTCGCGCCAGCGCTCCGCTCCGCACGTCTTCGTCCACAGCGCGTCGGCAGCCGCGGACTCCCATGATGGCGTGTGCACGCCGTTAGTGACGTGTCCGACAGGAACGTCGACTTCGGGCCATCGAGAAAAGAGCGACTGGAAGATGCGCCGGCTCACGTGGCCGTGCAGCCGGCTCACGCCGTTGACCGCGCCGCTGCCGCGGATCGCGAGATGCGCCATGTTGAATGGTTCATCGGGGTCGTCGGGATTTTCCCGACCGAGTGCCAGCAGGTCGCGCAACGAGAGCCCGAGCTGGTCCTCGGCATAGCGCCGCATGAAGCGCTCGATGAGGGCCGGCGAGAAGCGATCGAAGCCTGCCGGAACCGGGGTATGCGTGGTGAAGACGTTGCCGGCCCGCGTGACGGCCAGCGCGACTTCGAACGGATGCCGTGTGTCCTCCATGAAGCTTCGAGCGCGCTCGAGTACGGCAAAGGCCGCGTGTCCTTCGTTGAGATGACAGACCTCGGGCTCGAGCCCGAGCGCGCGCAGCAATCGCCAGCCGGCGATCCCCAGCACGAGCTCTTGCTGCAGCCGCAGCTCGGGCCCGCCTCCGTACAGCTCACTGGTGATCCCGCGGACGGCAGGCGGATTCGCCGGGTCGTTGCTGTCGAGGAGATAGAGAGGAACGCGTCCCACCTGGACACTCCAGGCGCGGAGCCAGACCTTACGGCCCGGCAGCACGATCGGCAGCCTTAGAACGTCGCCGCTCCGAGTGCGCACGGGCGTGATCGGGAGCTGGTCCGGGTCGTTGTAGGGGTAGAGCGCTTCCTGGCTGCCGTCGGCGGCGATCACCTGACGGAAGTATCCCTGCTGGTACAGGACGCCGACGCCGATCACCGGCACCCCGAGATCGCTGGCCGCCTTGAGCTGGTCTCCGGCGACATTGCCGAGACCGCCGGAGTAGATCGGCAGGGCCTCGCTCAGCGCGAATTCCATGCTGAAGTAGGCGACCCGCTTGAGAGGCGACAGCGGCTGCGTCTGCTGAAACCAGGCCGGCGACGTCAAATATTCATGCCGTCGCTCAATCAGATCCTTGACCCGCTGTCGGTAGTCTGGTCGCGCCAGGAGCTCCTGCACCCTTACCGGAGACACCGTCTGGAGCACGGCCCATGGATTGTGAGTCAAGGCCCAGAGCTCCGGGTCGAGCTCGGCCCAGAGCTCATCCGTGCTCCGGTTCCATGTCGAGCGCATGTTCAGGGCGAGCTCGGTGAGCGCTTCGATCCCGACGTTTCGCGTCTCGCTCATCACCAGAGCCCTCCACGGGCTCGAGCTGCGGCGACCGTTGATCGGCGAGCGCGGGCCCCGAACATGAGCGTACCTCCGGCCGGAACTGCCTCGCCCTCTGACCATAAGATGACGGTGGGCGGCATGCAGTTGCTCCTCCTCCTCACTTCGTCGTGGCCTCGCCCTGACCCGACCACTGCGCATCCGTCAGCGCCCAGCCGCCGCCGAGCGCCCGGTAGAGCTGTGCGTAGGCGAGCAGGCGGTTCTGCCGAATCTGGGCGAGTGTGTTCTGGGCGGGGTAGAGCTGCTGCTGGGCCTCGAGCACCTCGAAATAGTTGGCCAGGCCCTGCCGATAGCGATCCATCGCATGCTCGACGGCCTCCCCGAGCGCCTTCACCGCCATGTCCTGCGCCGTCTCGGCCGCGCTCAGCCTGGCCAGCCTGGTGAGCACATCCGAGACCTCGCGCAGTGCGAGGAGAATGGTTTGCTCGAACTGCAGCCGTGCTTGCTCCCACTGCGCGACGGTCGCGCGATAGGTTCC
Organism: Candidatus Rokuibacteriota bacterium; assembly: GCA_003221655.1. Taxonomy (GTDB): domain Bacteria; phylum Methylomirabilota; class Methylomirabilia; order Rokubacteriales; family CSP1-6; genus AR31. Next base: position 1,701 of record QHSV01000119.1, on the reverse strand, counting down.
CAACGTGCGGCCGGCGTTGAGAAGCGGCCCGCTCACGAGGCCGGCGACCGCCCAGATCGTCGCGCCTCCGCTCGTGAGCATGGAGATCTCGGGACTGGCCGTGCCGAGAAGGGCGGTCAGGCTGAGTTTTGGGAAGAACTCGGCCTTGGCGACGCCGATCCGCGCGTTGGCGCCCACGAGCGCCTGCTCGGCCTGGCGAAGATCGGGACGGCGCTCGAGCAAGGTCGACGGCAGTCCGGCCGGCACCGAGGGCACGACGACCTGCTCGTACATCGGCTTGCCACGCGCAATCGGGCCGGGCGCCTTGCCCAGCAGGACGCTGATCTGATTTTCCTTGGCGACGATGTCGCTCTCGATCTGCGGAATATTGGCCTGCGCATCGCCGAGCGCACCAAGGGCGCGTGACGTCTCGAGCTTCGACGCCACGCCGACGTTGAGGCGATCCAGGAACAGATCGTACGTGCGCTGATAGGCCGCCGCGCTGTCCCGCGCGATCTGCAGGCGCACGTCGAGGGCGAGCAGCTCGAAGTAAGCCTGGGCCAGGTCGCTGATCAGCGTCAGCCAGACAGCCCGTCGCGCGTCCTCGGTGGCCAGCAGTGTGGCGCGGGCGGACTCGTTCAAGCGACGGATGCGACCCCAGATGTCGAGCTCCCACGACATGGTCGTCGAGGCGGAATAGAAGTTGCTCGCATTGGGCACCGCGCCGCCGGCCCCCCCCAGGATGCCGGGACCGACCTTGCTCCTGCCGGCGCTGACGCCATAGTCGAGTGACGGGAAGTAGTCCGAGCGCGCCACACCGACATTCGCGCGCGCCTCCTGCACCCGCGCAGCGGCGATGGCCACGTCGTAGTTGTTGCGCAGCGCCTCCTGGATCAGCGCCGGCAAAATCGGATCCTGGAACACCTCCCACCACGGCGCATCCGCGAACGACACCGCCTCTGCCGTCGCCTGGCCGCGGAACGTGGGAGGCTCGGCGACGGCGGGACGTTTATAATCGGGACCGATCGCGCAGCCGGCGAGCAGCGCCGTCGCGACGATCATCCAGGCGGAAGTCCGTAGTCTCACGGGCGCGATCCACCCGCCGGAGGCTCGTCGCCGGCCCCGCCGGAAATCGCCGCCGGAGCGGATACCGGCCGGGCGGTGACGCGCGGCGACGTCCGGCGGAAGCGCTCACTGACATAGAAGCTCACCGAGATGAAGAGACTGGCGATGAGCGTGTCGGTCAGCATCCCGCCGATCACGACGGTGCCGAGGACCTGGCGTCCGACCGCGCCGGCACCGGCGGCGGTCCACAGCGGCACGCAGCCCAGGATGAACGCGAACGAAGTCATGAAGAGCGCGCGCCGACGGACACGGACGCCTTCGAGCGCGGCGTCGACGAGCGACATACCTCCCTCGTACGCGACCTTGGCAAACTCGACGATGAGGATCGCGTTCTTCGCCGCGAGACCGATCACCATGAGCATGCCGATCTGCGAAAAGACATCGAGCTCGAAGCCGCGGAGCCAGAGCGCTCCGAGGGCGCCAAACATGGCGATGGGCGTGGCGAGCAGGACGGCGAACGGCAGCGTCCAGCTCTCGTACAGGGCAGCCATGAGCAAGAACACCACCAGCACCGAGAAGCCGATCACCGCGCTCGCCGGCACCCCCTGGGAAGCCACCTGCTCCTGGAACGACATCCCCGAGTAATCGAAGCCCATG
>QHSV01000328.1 GCA_003221655.1 Candidatus Rokuibacteriota bacterium | reverse complement strand
CCAATCCCGACCTGATGGATCAGTATCTCAAGCAGGGTCTGTACCGCGCGATCCCCGTGTTCGCCCTCTTCGACGAGCACATGAGGGAGGTCGCGCGGTTCATCGAACGCCGGCCCGGCTGAATCTCGGCGCGGTGTCGCCGCATCTCAACGCCCAGGAGGTGTCTGTCGATGAGTTCGACCCCGAAGGGAGGCACGGAGGAGTTCATCGTGCACGTGACCGACGCGAGCTTCGACGGCGTCGTGACGAGCGACCGGCCGGTGCTGATCGACTTCTGGGCGCCGTGGTGCGGCCCCTGCCGCGTCATCGCGCCGGTGCTCGACGAGCTCGCCCGTGAGCTGGGCGATCAGGTGACGATCGGCAAGGTCAACGTGGACGAGCATCCCGGGCTCGCGGGGCGCTTCGGCGTCCAGGCGATTCCGCAGCTCATCTTTTTCAAGGACGGGACCGAGAAGGACCGGATCGTCGGCGCGGCGCCCAAGCGCGAGATCGTGAAGCGGCTCGACGCGCTGCGCGACTGAGGCACCGGCCAAGACCGTCTTCGCGGGGGCTAGAGCGGCCGTCGTGGTGCTGTCCCGATTCGTGTGGAAAAGAGAAGAAGTCGCACGCAGCGTATGACCCCGCACGGGTGTCCTTGGGAGAATTGATCCACCAGCGCCTCCGCGGGGCGATCGAGACGGCGGTCCACGAGGAACTGCTCGCGGCCTTGGGGCGCGACGCCGTACGGGCGCAGTGACGATCGGCGCGGCTACCGCAACGGCACCAAGGCGCGCGTGCTCAGCGGCCCGACCGGGCCGGTGGCGCCCACGGTGCCCCGGGGGGATGCTGTTCGGAGCGGCCAGCCCAAAGGAACGGACCTCGTCGATCCTCCTCCGCTACCAGCGGCGACTGCGCGAAGTGAACGAGACCGTGGCGGCCACGTACCTACACCGCCTTCCTTCGAGCGCACGTGGGCCAAGCGCTGCCCCGGCGTTGTGACGAGTCTTCGCGAAGGCGGCGACGAACTCCTGACGTTCTTCACCTTTCCCAAGGGGCAGTGGAAGACGTTACGAACGACGAACACAATTGAGCGGCTACACGCGGAATTCCGCCGCCCGTGTAAAGACGCAAGGCTCGTTGCCAAGCGAAGATGCGGCGCTGGTCTTGCTCTTCAGCCTCGTGGCCAGCGGACAGATCAGGTTGCGCAGGATCGACGGCTGGCGGAGAATCACTACCGTGCTCGGCCAGCATTTGTCTGCGGCGTGGTGATTCTATGCGCAGCCCGGTCACATGACCACCTCGAGGAGGAGCTCATGAAGAACCCAATCGTCCTCATCGCGATAGTCGTCGTTTGCTCGGTGCAGCTCCTGTGGGCATCTCCGGAAGCGGCGGCGCAGCCGGCGCAGAGTGGACCCGGCCAGTACGGCACCGTGCATTTCCCGATCTCATGCCGGCCAGGTGTCCAGGAGCAGTTCGAGCGCGCCGTCGCGATGCTGCATTCGTTCTTCTACCCGGAGGACGTTAAGGCGTTCGAGGCGATCACCGCCGCCGACCCGGATTGCGCGATGGCCTACTGGGGGATCGCGATCAGCCAGCGGCCCAATCCACTCGTTCCGCCGTGGGCCACCGAGAACCTCAAGCGTGGGCTCGACGCCGCCCAGAAAGGGAAGGCGCTCGCCAAGACCGAGCGCGAGCGCGACTGGCTCACCGCGCTGGAACAGGCCTACGCGGGTTACGACAGCGTTCCAACGACGACGCGCAGCGAGCGCTATGAACAGGCGATGGAGCGACTGGCCGGCAAGTATCCCGACGACAAGGAAGCGGCGATCTTCTACGCGCTCGCCTTGCTGGAAGCTGTCGATCACCGCGATAAGACGTACGCGAGGCAAATCAAGGCGGGCGCAATCTTGGAATCGATCGATCGGGCCCAGCCCAAGCACCCGGGACTGGCGCACTACATCATTCACGCCTACGACTTCGAGCCGCTGGCGCCCCGGGGTGTGAGCGCCGCCGACAAGTATGCCAAGGTCGCTCCCTCGGCGCCGCACGCCCAACACATGCCCTCACACATCTATTCGATCCTCGGACGATGGGAAGACTCGATTCGCTCGAACCAGGCCGCCGTGAAAGCCTCGCGCGAGTACGCGGCCAGGAATGCTCCCGGGACGACGTTCTCGCAGGAGCCGCACGCCCAGGATTTCATGGCGTACGCGTATCTGCAGCTCGGCCAAAATCGTGAGGCCAGACGCGTGATCGACGAACTCGCGGCGATCACAAAGTTCAGCGGAGGGCGGACCTACGGACGAGACACGGGACAGGCCGCTCCGGCCGCCCGCTATGTGCTGGAACGCGCTGCGTGGTCCGAAGCGCTCGCCCTTCCGGTCCGGACTGACGCCTTTGCCTACGCCCAGGCGATCCCACGCTTCGTCCGCGCGGCCGGCGCTGCCAAGCTCGGCAAGCCGGAGCTGGTGAAAGAGGAAATCAGCCAGCTGCAGGCGCTGAGCAAGGCGGCGGAAAACAGCTACTGGAGCGAGCAGATTCACGTTCTCGTCCTCGCTGCCAGCGGCTGGCACGCGCGCGCTGAAGGACGGAACGACGACGCCTTGAAGCTCATGCGGGCAGCCGCCGACCTCGAAGACTCGACCGAGAAGCACGTCTCGATGGAGAACAGGCTCTACCCAATGCGCGAGATGTTGGGCGACCTGCTGCTCGAAACCGGTCAGCCGGCCCTGGCAGTGCAGGCGTACGAGGCTTCGCTGCACGCGGCGCCGAACCGGCTGCGGGGGTTTTACAGTGCGGCGAAGGCGGCGAAAGCCGCCGGCGACTCCGCCAAGGCGCGCAGTTATTTCGAGAAACTCGCGGCGCTCGCTAAGAACGCTGACCCCGAGCGATCGGAGGTCCAGGAAGCCAAGGCGTTTCTGACTGCTCGTCCATAAGCTAGTGAGACCGGCGGCGAGACGGCGCTGAGAGAGGTGGAAGGCGTGCCGCACCGTGCCGGCTTCGCGCTGGTGGCGTTAGTTCTGGCTCTTTCTGTCCTCGGGGCATCTGCGCTGTGGGCCGACCCCCGCGAGGAAACGCCGGGTGGGGCTAGCGCGAGTTCGGAGTACACGCTGGGCAAGAAGGCCGTGGAAGCAAAGGACTGGGCGAACGCGATCCAGTTCTTGAGCAGGGCCGAGGTGCAGGATGACCGTAACCCTGATCTTGAAACCCTGCTCGGCTACGCGTACCGGCACATCGGCCGGTTCGACGAAGCGTTCAGACACTACGAAATCGCCTTGCGCCTGAACCCCCGGCATCGCGGAGCCCGTGAGTACATCGGCGAGGCGTACTTGATGGTGAACAACCTCGCGAAGGCCGAAGAGCATCTCGCGGCATTGAAGGAAATCTGCCTGATTCCGTGTGAGGAGTACGCCGACCTCGAGAAGGCGATCGCCGCCTACCGGGCAGGGCACAAAAAGTGAGGGCTGGCGCGGGGCACGAGGTTCGGCCGAGCGAACTGATTTCTTGACTCGTGATCAATGGGAGATCCGGAGGGCCGGCCTCCAGAGACATGTCTCGCAGTGGCAGAGCTTCGCCACGTTCGGTCAGTACCGCCGGCCCTTCGAGACCAGCCGGAAGTATCTGAGGTCGGGCGCGGTGGCGCTGGACTGGGGCAGCGGCAATGGCCACTTCGCCTTCTTCCTCGTCCGACACGGGGTCCGTTGCGTCGGGTACTCGTTTGAGGGCCCTCCGACCTATCTCGCTCGCGAAACGCTTTTCGAGCACCGGCGCGGTGACCCGCGGGAGCCCGTGATTCTCCCCTTCGCCGCCGACGCCTTCGACCTGGTGTTCAGCGTGGGCGTGCTCGAGCACGTTCACGAGGCGGGTGGAGACGCGCGGGGCTCCATCCTGGAGATCGAGCGGGTCTTGAAGCCGGGCGGTCACTTCCTCTGCTTCCATCTGCCCAACCAATACGCGTGGGGCGAAAATCTTCGGAAGGTCATGAAACGGCTGGGAGCCCGGGAGGAGTTCCACCCCGTGCTGTACACGAAGCGGACGTTCGGGGATTTGCTCGGCGCCACGACGTTCGAGGTTGTCGAGGCCCGGCGTTACGGCTTCCTGTGGCGCAACCGCCTCAGCCGTCTACCCGGGATCATCAGCGACGCGCCTCCCGGCGTGGCCCTCATCAACTGGCTCGACAGCGTTCTGGAGCGGCTCGCCCCCGAGGAATAGGGTCCTGCCGACCTCGCCCGCAGTCATCGACGCGATCGGAGGGCTCCTCCAGCCGCTCCTGGGGACACTCGAGCGAGTGGGATGGGTCCAGCGCCATCTCTTTCCTCCCCTCGCCGGCCGTCTCGCCGACGAGCTCGCGCCCGGCGCGGACGCCGTGGCCGAGCCGTTGCGCGTTCTCGAGGGGCTCGAGTGGCCTGCCGATCTTCGCTTCATGCGGGATCGGCTCGTCTAGGTGGCGCGGCAGACCATCGAGATCATCGCGGCCTTCGTCGACGCGGCAGGGTC
>QHSV01000327.1 GCA_003221655.1 Candidatus Rokuibacteriota bacterium | reverse complement strand
CGCGACGAACACGGCGCAGACCGCGTCCACGTCCCGGCTGACCTGGGTGAGGTACGGGGCGAAGTCCAGCGCGTTGAGCGGTACCCAGGTCTTCTGCGTGACGCGGCCGCCCTGGTCCTCGAACACTCGTTGGAAGCCCCCGATCTGCTCGTGGCCGAACGGGTTGTCCATCGCGATCGCGGCGACCTTCTTGTACTTGAGCACCCGCGCGGCGTAGTCGCCGAGCGCGTGCATGGGCTGGCTCGCGGCGAAGTTCGTTCGGAGGATCCACTTCGACACGTTCTTCTTGGTCAAATCGTCGGGCGTCGTCAGGTACAGGGTCGGAAGCTGATCGCGCTCGATCGGCGGGATCAGCCCGTAGCCGATGTTCGAAAGCAGCACGCCAGTGAGGATGTGCACACGGTCCTGGGTGACGAGCTTGCGGTACTTCGCCTGCGCGACCGCCGGGTTGCCCTCGTCGTCCTCCTCGATCAGCTCGATCTTCCGGCCGGCCGTCTGGTAGCCGATCTGCTCGAAGGCGAGCTTGATGCCTTCGAGCATGTCCTTGCCCGCCTGGGCGAAGATTCCGCTCAGCGGCGCCATGAAGCCCACCTTGATCGTCTCCGCCGCCGTCGCGGATCCCGTGCCGGCGGCCATCGTCAGGGTCAGCACGAGCGACGCGAGCACAAGCTTCAGGAGCGATCGAATCCAGTCGGTCATCTCAGATCTCCTGACGGTCTGTTCGTGCGCCCTTGGCGCGGATGAGCGCGGCGAGGCGGTCGGGCGACAGCGGCAGCTCGGCGATGGCGACGCCGAGTGGCGCCAGCGCGTCGGCCACGGCGTTCGCGATGGCGGCGCCGGCGCCCGAGCTTCCGCCTTCGCCAACGCCCTTCACACCGAGGGGATTGAGCGGCGTCGGCGTCTCCTCGAGAATCTTCACGATCGTCTCCTCCGGCATCTCCATGGCCGTCGGCACCAGGTAGTCCATGAACGTGGTCGTGAGCGGCTGGGCCTGGTCGTCGTAGACCAGCTCCTCGAGGAGCGCGCCGCCGATCCCCTGGGCGAGGCCGCCCACGATCTGGCCCTCGACGATCATCGGGTTGATCGCGCGGCCGATGTCGTAGGTCACGACGTATTTGCGGAGCGCGACGCGGCCCGTCGGGAGATCGACCTCGACGACCGCCACGTGCGTACCGTAGGGATAGGTCATCTTCGGCGCCTCGAAGAAATGGGCGGCGTAGAGCCCGGGGTCCATCCCCGGTGGACCGGGCACCGCCGCGCGCGCGAGCTGTCGCAGCGTCACCGCGCGCTCGGGCAGGCCGCGAACGTGCACCGTGCCGCTCTCGAGCACGAGGTCGCCGGCGTGGGCCTCCAGGAGCGACGCCGCCACCTGGAAGATCTTGTCGCGGACCTTGCGTGCCGCCGCGAGCGCGGCCGGAAGCGCGACCGCAGCGCCGCGGCTCGCGAAGCCGCCGATCCCGAATGGCACCCGCGCGCTGTCGCCGTGGACGTCTGTGACGTCTTCGGCGGCCACCGAGAGCTCCTCGGCGACGATCTGGGCGAGCGTCGTCTCGATCCCCTGCCCGACGGCGGCGACGCCGGAATACACAACCACACGTCCCGAGCCATCGACTTCGACGCGGGCGTATTCCCAGGGCCCGAGCCCCGCCTTCTCCAGGACGCAGCCCAAGCCGATTCCGAGATAGCGGCCTGCCCCTCTCGCCCGCGTCTGCTCGGCCCGCACCGCCTTGTAGTCCGCCGCCGCCAGCGCCTGCTCGAACGCGGAAAGGTAATCACCGCAGTCGTAGACGGTGCGCTGGCCCAGGGAGGCGCCACCAACCTCGTAGGGCATCTCGTCCGCGCCGATGAAATTGCGCCGACGGACGTCGGCCGGATCGAGCCCGAGTTCGGCCGCCACGCGGTCGATCAGCCGCTCGCGGACGAACGTGCCCTCGTACCGTCCGGGGCCGCGATAGGTGCCCGTCGGCGTCTTGTTGGTCAGCACGCACAGCGCCTCGCACTCGTAGTTCGGAATACGATAGGGGCCGGGCAAGAGCGCGATCGTCAGCTCGGGGACGACCACGCCGTGTGTGCGGATGTAGGCGCCGAGATCGACCATGAACCGATCGCGCAGGGCGACGATGGTTCCGTCGCGGCGGACGCCCATCTCCACGTCGTGGTACTGCTGCCGCGAGTGGTTCGTCGCCATCAGGTGCTCGCGCCGGTCCTCGACCCACTGCACCGGGCGTCCGAGTCGCATGGCCGCCCAGGGCACGACGAAGTCTTCGGGATAGAACTCGCCGCGCACGCCGAAGCCGCCGCCCACTTCCAGCTCGAGGAAGTGGATCAGGTGCTCGGGATAGCCGAGCAGGTCCGCCAGGACGCGCCGGTTGAAGTGGGGCACCTTGGCCACGCCCCAGAGCGTGAGTACGCCCGTTCCGGGATCGTGGGCGGCGGTGAGCCCGCGCGTCTCCATCGGCACGCCGGTGTGGCGCTGGATGGCGAAGCGCCCGTGCACGCGACGATCGGCGGACGCCAGCGCTCCCGCCGCATCGCCGGCGCGCGTCGTCAGCCGCTCGACGACGTTCCCGCCCGCGGCCGGGTGAAGCACTGGAACGCCCGGCTCGCTCGCGCGACGCGCGTCGGCGACGACGGGCAACAGGTCCCAGTCGATCTCGACGAGCTCGAGCGCGTCCTCGGCGAGATACCGGCTGGTGGCGACCACGAAGGCGACCGGCTCGCCCACGTAGCGGACCGTCGCGGTGGCGAGCGGCGGTTGGAGGCACGCGGTGGCCCCGGCGCCGGACCGCTGCCCGAGCCGCACGGGAATGCGGCCGACCGAGCCGAGATCGTCGGCCGTGATCACCGCGGCCACGCCCGGAAGCGCGCGCGCCGCCCCCGCACGGATAGCCGCAATGCGTGCGTGAGGGTGCGGCGAGCGCAGCATCGCCGCCTGCAGCAGGCCCGGCAGTCGCACGTCCGCCGCGTACTTGCCGCGACCGGTCAGCAGCCGGAAGTCCTCCTTGCGCTTGATCGGCACGCCGACCACACGCGGGCTCGCCGCAGTCACGGCCCGAGCTGGAGGATTCACGGGTCGAGGTGGAAGACGCGCGCGGCATTCTCGCCGAGGATCGCCGTCTCGGCGCCGCGATCGAGGCCGGCATCGCGTACGACGCGGAGCGGATCGGGATCGCCCAGCCAGAAGGGATGGTCGCTGCCGAGCACGACGCGATCGTGGCCGACGAGACCGACCAGATAGCGGAGGGCCTCCGGTCGCTGGACGAGCGTGTCGTAGTGGAAGCGCCTGAGATAGCCGCTCGGAAGCCCGGCGCCGTCCGCGCGGGCCTCGGGCCGGGTTCGGTGCCCACGGTCGAAGCGGCCGATGTGGTAGGGCAGGAAGCCGCCGCCGTGGACCAGAACCACGGAGAGCGCGGGAAACCGGTCGAGCGTTCCGCCGAGGATGAGGCTGGCGGCGGCCAGCGTCGTCTCGAAGGGATAGCCGACCAGGTTGTGCAGATAGTGTCGGCCGAACCGCTCGACCGCCTCGAGCAGATAGGGATGGAGGACGACCGGCGCCTCGAGGTCCGCCGCCGCCTTCCAGAACGGATCGAACGCGGCGTCGCCGAGCGGGCGGCCGAGCGCGTTCGGATCGATCATGGCGCCACACAGACCGAGGTCTCGCACCGCGACCCGCAGCTCCTCGGCAGCGGCCGTGGCATCTTGTAACGGCACCGTGGCGAGACCGCGGTGCTCGCCGGGCGCCTCGTCGAGCGCGGCGGCGAGCGCCTCGTTCTGGAGCCGGCTCCACGCCGCCCCTTGCGCGGGCGGCAGCGAGTAGCCCGCGATGTCCATCAGCGGGCCGAAGACCGCGGTGTCGATCCCCTGCTCGCCGAAGAACTTTACGTGGAGGTCGAGGGTGTGCAAAGCCGGGAGCAGCGGCCGCGTCGGTGGCTCGTCGCCGACCTGGAGCCGCACGCCGTCGCCCGGCAGCAGCCGCACACCGTAGGTGTCCGGTCGGCGCCGCACCGTGTCGAAGGCGCCGGGCGAGACGTAGTGGACGTGGACGTCGACGATCACGCCGCCGTCAGTCGAGCAATGCCTTCCGCTGCCCGCCGTCGAGCGTGATGATCGCACCGTTCATGAAGCTCGCGCGGGGCGAGGCCACGAACACGGCCACGTTCGCGACTTCCTCGGGCGTGCAGATCCGTCCGAGCGGAATGCTGCGCTCGGCGCGCTTCTGGGCCTCGTCGACGCTGACGGCCGCCGCCCTGCCGAAGCATGTGCGGAATCACGGCCTTGATGCACCGGACGTAGCCCATGAACTTGAGCTGGAGCGCCTTCTGCCAGTCCTCTTCCGTCAGGTCGAGAATCTCGCCGCCCGGCGCCGCGCCCGCGTTGTTGACGAGGACGTCGATCCGCCCGAAGCGGGAGGCCGCCGCGTCGACGATCCGCTGGACGTCGTCGGGCCGCGTGAGGTCGCCCGCCACCCCGAACACCTCCGATCCCGTCGCCTTGGCGAGCTCCTGAGCCGCCTCCTCGAGCGACGCCTTGCTCCGCGCGCAGATCGCCACCCGAACACCCTCCTGGGCGAGACCCCGCGCGACCGCCTTGCCGATGCCCTTGCTGCCCCCGGTGACCAGCGCCACCTGTCCCTTCAAGCCGAGGTCCATTGCAGGCTCTCCTTCATCCCCGGAGGATTTACGCCGGCGAGTCTATCAGAGTCCTATACTCGCCGCGCCCGCGGCCACAAGGGTCCGCGGCCCGTTCATCGCGGAAGTCGGTGACCGGAGAAAGGAGCCGGGATGGCGAAGTATCTCGAAGGGACCGAGCAGCAGAAGAGCCGGGCGTACTCGCCGGCCGTCGTCACTGAGGGCGGGCGTATCGTCTGGCTGGCCGGCCAGACCGCGACCGTAGACGGCGACGGCAAGGACATCTCCGGCAACTTCGAGGCCCAGACGCACCGCGTGTTCGCGCTGATCGACCAGACGCTGCGGCGCGCCGGCGGCACGCTCGCGAATCTCGTCACGATGACGGTCTTCATCAAGGAGCCTCGTTACGGCGACCGGTTCGTCGAGCTCCGCAAGCAGAAGTTCCCGGACGGCAACTACCCCGGGAGCGCGCTCATCACCGTCACCAACTTTGCTCGCCCCGGCATGGAGATCGAGATTCAGGGTATCGCCGTCGTCGGGGATCGGGCCTGAAGCCCGGATCGTCCCAAGTCTTGTCCCCGGGGGAGTGACGCGGGGAGACGCGGCTCATACAGGGACAGCTATGGCCCGCCTCCGTACGCGCTCACTGCCGCCTCGATCACGGTTGCCGCGAGAAACGCGAACCGAGGGGAGCGGTGCGGCGAGAGGACTGTGCACACGAGAAAGGTGTGCGGGGGTTCATCGGGATGTTAGACGGCATCCGGCGCACGTGCATCGAGAGAACGTGGGTAGCGCTCCTCCCAGGCTCTCCGGATTCCGCGAACAATCGCCGGATACACGATGAACCGGCGGAACGGCTCGATGCAGGCCATGTAGAGCGGTGTGAGCCGGGACACGGGTTTCACGTAGACCGCAAGGTACAGGCGGTATCCGAGCGGAATCTCTATCAACACTAACGACAGGAACGCGTGCACGGTCGCGTTTCGAAGCTCCGCGAGAGACTCTCTCTCTAAAACGTACAGCAGACGGAAGAGTCCGTCCGGCGAACCGGGAGCCAGTACAGACCGGCGTTTGATGTCGCTGCTCAGTCGATGGAGATACGACGTCTCTTGGTGCGTACGAATATCGGGGTCCCAGCGAAACAGCCGTCCCAGCAGCAAGCGCAGCGCGAAGAGGAATCGTACCACCGGGTTCGTAGCGATCAACTTTCCCCGGGCCATGAGCGCTCGCACATCCGAAATCGTTCGCCCAGCACCTCCCGCCGGCAGGTCGACAGCGGTGACATCGCGGAGCCGGACATCGCTCAAGATGGCATGGACTTCAAGGTCGAGACCGCGAAACTGTTCGCGAGGAACACGCATCTTATGTGGCCGTCCGCCCAACGCGGCGGTCAGCGGCCGGGGTGTCTCAGTTTAAGCGTCGGGCGCTGCGTCACTCCTCTGGTAACCCATCCATTGTCGGCCGTATACCTGCATCCGCCTTTGAAGCTCCGTCTGGCTGATCCCGAGCAGTTTGGCGGCCAGGGCCTTGTCGCGGTGGGCCTGCTCAAGTGCTTTGCGGATCATCGTGGGTTCCATGCTCAACGGAGTGTCTTGAGGTTTGTCAGCCATCGTGGGTCCTCCTGGGCAGAGGCTTCAAACTCAGACACTACCCCCGCCTCGACGACGCCGGCGGCTGAAGCGGCCTGTTATACGGGCTCTCGCCCGTTAGCATCGCCTCGGCGATAGCCAAAGTGCCTCCTGAACAGCTCCTCCGCTACCCGCGCCCCGTCCTCGGTGAGCACCACCGACTTCGCCTTCGACTTCGGATCCGAAATGAAGCCCCGAGCGTGGAGTCGGTCCAATGAGTCCCAGTCAAATCCTTTCCACGCCCTCGTGATGCCATGGTCGGTGTGCGCGTTGAAATGAAGCAGCGCCAGGACGACCTCATCCAGCTTCGTTGCGTCGTATTCCAT
>QHSV01000118.1 GCA_003221655.1 Candidatus Rokuibacteriota bacterium | reverse complement strand
TCGAGCGGGAGGAGCGCGACGCTGAGTTCGTCTACATCAAGTACGGTCCGGTCACCCTCGGGACGGTGCGACCGGAGACGAAGCTCGGCGACACGGGCCTGGCCGTGCACCCCAAAGACAAGCGCTACAGACATCTCGTGGGAAAAACGCTCGAGGTCCCATCGGTGGACGGCACCATCTCGGTGAAGGTGGTCGCGGACGACGCCGTCGATCCGAAGTTCGGCACCGGCGTCATCAAGGTGACGCCGGGGCACGACCCGGTGGACTTCGAGATCGGCCGGCGCCACAACCTTCCCATCAAGACCGTCATAGGCTTCGATGGTCGGATGACCGCCGAGGCTGGACGCTACGCCGGCCTGGACCGTTTCGAGTGCCGCAAGCGGATCGTCGAGGACCTGAAGGCCCTCGGCCTGATCGAGCGGATCGAGCCCTACCGGCACGCGGTCGGCGTCTGCTACCGCTGTAAGACGGTGGTCGAGCCGCTCGTCACCAAGCAGTGGTACGTGCAGACGAAGCCGCTCGCCGAGGCGGCGATCAAGGCCGTGCGCGAGGGGCGGATCAAGATCGTCCCGCGCAGCTGGACGAAGACCTATTACCACTGGATGGAGAACATCCGACCCTGGTGCATCTCGCGCCAGCTCTGGTGGGGCCATCGGATTCCCGCGTGGCACTGCGACGCCGACGGTTCCGTGCACGTGTCGCGCGACGACCTCCAGGCGTGTCCCCAGTGCGGCGGGCCGCTCCGGCAGGACCCCGATACGCTCGACACGTGGTTCTCCTCGGGACTCTGGCCGTTCTCGACGCTCGGCTGGCCCGACGACACGCTCGAGCTCAAAACCTACTATCCGACCTCGGTGCTCGTCACGGCACCGGACATCCTGTTCTTCTGGGTCGCCCGAATGGCGATGCTCGGCATTCACTTCACGCACGACGTGCCTTTCCGCGACGTGTACCTCCACGCGATCGTGCGCGACGCCGAGGGACAGAAGATGTCGAAGTCCAAGGGCAACGTCGCCGACCCGCTGGAGGTGATGGGCAAGTACGGCACCGACGCCTTCCGCTTCGCGCTCGCGGCGCTGGCGCAGGGCCGGGACATCCGCATCGCCGAAGACCGCATCGAGGGCTACCGGAACTTCGCCAACAAGATCTGGAATGCGGCGCGCCTCGTCCTGTCGAACCTGGATGGCTTCGACGCGGCGCTGGCCAAGACCACGTCGCCGGCGCTCGCCGACGTGTGGATCGAGAGCCGGCTCGCGGCCACCATCGCGGAGGTCCGCACCGCGATCCGGCGGTACCGGTTCAGCGACGCCACTTCGTCCGTGTACCAGTTCCTCTGGCACGAGTTCTGCGACTGGTACCTCGAGATCGCCAAGCTGTCGCTCTACCGCGCCGAGAGCCCGGCGCGGCGCGCGCGCACCCAGGCGACGCTCGTTCGGGTCCTCGAGGCGACGCTCCGACTCCTGCACCCGTTCATGCCGTTCATCACCGAAGAGCTCTGGCAGCGGCTGCCGCACAAGGGCGAGTCGATCATGATCGCGCCGTATCCGCGGGTGGCGCGGAAACAGCGCAACGCCGACGCCGAGCGACAGATGAGCGCGGTCATGGACCTCGTCACCGCGGTGCGCAACATCCGCGGCGAGATGCGGATCGCGCCCGGCGTCACGCTCGCGGCGACGCTCCGCCCGAGCCGGGACGGAGGCGAGCTCTTCATCGCGAACGGCACCCTCATCGACACGCTGGCGCGCGCCCGGTTCGTCGTCGATCCCCGGGCGACGCGGCCCCGGAACTCGGCGATGGCGATCATCGACGGCTCGGAGCTCTACGTGGACCTGGCGGGCGTCGTCGACCTCGCCGCCGAGCGCCAGCGCCTCGAGAAGGAGATCACGCGTGCCGCCGAGAGCGTCCAATTCCTCAAGGGCAAGCTGGCCCGGCCCGAGTTCGCCGAGCGGGCGCCGGCCGAGATCGTGGCCCGAGAGCGGGAGCGGCTCATCGAGCAAGAAGCGCTTCGCGCCAAGCTCCTGGCGAGCCTCGCCTGGGTCGATGATGGCTCACGATAGCGCCCCGGCCGCGATCGTCCGCCTCGATACCGTCGATTCCACCCAGTCGGTCGCCTTCGGGCTCGCAGAGCGCGGCGCGGCGGACCGCACCGTGGTGGTCGCCGATCAGCAATTGGCGGGCAGGGGCCGGCGCGGACGCATCTGGCGAGCGCCGGCCGGAACGAGTCTCCTCGCCTCCATCATCGTCCGCTCCCGGCTTCCACAGGCGCTCCTGCCGACCTTTTCGCCGATGACCGCGGTCGCCACGGCGGAGGCGCTACGGCGCGTCGCCCCGGTTGCGGCCCGGGTCAAGTGGCCGAACGACGTCCTCGTCGGGGGCAAGAAGATCGCCGGAATCCTCCTCGAATCCCGTGCCCGCTCGGGCGTCCCGACGCCAGATCGCGACGGCACACGGGCAGAAGCGGGCGTGTCGGAGCCGCGCCGCTCCTTTCTCGGGCCACCCTCGGTTCAAGCCGGCCTCGAGGCACCCGCTACAACGGACCCCGCTACAACACCTGTGACCATAATCGGCATCGGCGTCAACCTCGGTCAGCGCGAGTTTGCGCCGGAGCTGGCGGGGCATGCCACCTCGGTCGCGCTCGAGACCGGACGCGCGCCCGACCGCGAGACGATGCTCGCGGCTTTGCTCGAGGAATTCGACGCGTGGCGCGCGCGCCTCGAGCGGGAGGGCTTCGGCGCCGTTCGCGAGCAATGGCGAATGCTCAGCGACACCCTCGGCCGGCACGTCACGCTGGACGGCGTCACCGGCATCGCCGTGGACCTCGACGTCGACGGAGCGCTCCTGATCGACGCCGGGGGCACGGTCAGGCGCGTGATCGCCGGAGAGATCGCCTGGGACGAGGCGGCCGCCGGCTCGCGGGCCCGAGGCCGATGAACAGAGGAGAGATTCATGCTGCTCGTCGCTGACGTCGGCAACACCAACACGAAGATCGGCGTGTTCGACGGGCAGCGCCTGCTCGTCTCGTGGCGCCTGACGAGCCGGCGGGAACAAACCGCCGACGAATACGGGTTGTTCATCGGGACGCTCCTGCAGACGCGCGGGATCCGGCTCGCCGCCATCCACGGCGTCGCCATTTCGAACGTGGTGCCGCCGGTCCACCAGACGCTCGAATGGATGTGTGACCAGTACTTCGGACGGTCGCCGTTCTTCATCGAGCCCGGCGTGAACACTCGCATGCCCCTTCTGGTCGATGCCCCGCGTGAGGTCGGCGCCGACCGCTACGTGGATGCCTTCGCGGCGACCACGAAGTACGGGCCGCCGCTGATCGTGATCGACTTCGGTACGGCCACGACCTTCAACTGCGTGAACGACCGCGGCGAGTTCATCGGCGGCGCCATCGCCCCCGGGATCGCCACCTCGGTGGAGGCCCTCGTGAACCGCGCTGCTCGCCTCGCCCGGGTCGAGCTGGCGCGGCCGAAAGAGGCGATCGGCCGCAACACCACGACCAACCTCCAATCGGGCGCGATCTACGGCTACGCCGGCCTGGTGGACGGCCTCATCGGCCGGATGCGAGCCGAGATGGGCGGGACGGCACAGGTGATCGCCACCGGCGGCAATGCCGGGCTCGTCGCGGACGTCGCGCGCTGCGTCGAACGCGTCGACGAGCACTTGAGGCTCGAGGGACTGCGCATGCTCTACGAGGAGGCCCATCCCCTGGACCCGCAACGGGACCCGCAACGTTGACATCCCGGATCCCGGCCGGTATAATCCACGAAATCTAGTAGGTCGGACGCGGGGCGATCCCTATATACGGGACCTGGGCCGAAACCAGTGCACGAGCCGGCGGGAGGGTGACCGATGGGGATGTGGGTCGGGCGAGGGCGCAAGGCCAGGGTGGCGTACGGGTTCGACGACATCGCGCTGGTTCCCGGGACCGTGACCGTCAACCCGAACGAGGTCGACATCTCCTGGGAGCTCTGCGGCCATCGCTTCGAGCTGCCGATCATCGCCGCCGCCATGGACGGTGTCGTCGGACCCCGGCTCGCCGTCGAGATGGGGCGCCACGGCGGCCTCGCGGTGCTCAACCTCGAGGGCATCTTCTCCCGTTACGCGAACCCCGATGAGGTCCTCGAACGGATCGTCTCGGCCAGCCAGGAAGAGGCGACCAAGATCATCCAGTCGATCTACGGGGAGCCGATCAAGGAGGAGTTGATCCACCAGCGGATCCAGGCGATCAAGAAGGGCGGGGGACCCGCCGTCGTCTCCTCGATCCCGCAGCGCGCCGAGCGGTTCGCGCAGATCGCCCAGGAAGCCGGCGCCGACATCTTCGTGATCCAGTCGACCGTCACGACGGCCCGTCACATCGCCACCGAGTACATGCCGGTCGATTTCCGCAAGCTGAAAAAGCAGCTCGCTATCCCGCTGGTCATCGGCAACGTCGTGACCTACGAGGCGTGCCTCGAGCTCATGGACGTCGGCGCCGATGCCCTGCTGATCGGCGTGGGTCCGGGCGCGGCCTGCACGAGCCGTGAAGTGTTGGGGCTCGGCGTACCCCAGGTCACGGCCACCGCCGACGCGTCGGCCGCGCGCGACTTCCACTGGAAGCAGACCGGTCGCTACGTGCCGATCATCACCGACGGTGGCATGTCGACCGGCGGTGACGTGTGCAAGGCGTTCGCCTCGGGCGCCGACGCGGTCATGATCGGGTCCGCGTTCGCGCGCGCCATCGAGGCGCCCGGGAGCGGCTATCACTGGGGCATGGCGACGCCCCATGCCAACCTGCCGCGGGGCACGCGGATCCGCGTCGGTATCGCCGGCTCGCTCGAGCAGATCCTGTTCGGGCCGGCGTTCACGGAGGACGGCACCCTCAACCTCGTGGGCGCGATCCGCACCTGTATGGGCTCGGTCGGCGCGCGGACCATCCGGGAGCTACAGCAAACAGAGTTGATCATCGCCCCGACCATCAAGACCGAGGGAAAGGTGTTCCAGCAGGCTCAGAAGCTGGGCCGTCCTCGCTAGGACGTCGTGGCCGACAAGATCGCGGTCCTGGACTTCGGATCGCAATACACGCAGCTGATCGCTCGCCGCATCCGAGAGATGTCCGTGTTCTCGGAGATCCTCCCCCCTACCCAGCCTCTCCAGGCGATCCTCGCCGGTGGCTACAAGGGAGTAGTGCTGTCAGGGGGCCCCGCAAGCGTCTACGAGGACGGCGCGCCGCTGCCGCCGAAGGCGCTCTTCGAGTCGGGCATCCCCGTCCTCGGGATCTGTTACGGGATGCAGGCGATGGGCTACCTTCTGGGCGGCCATGTGGTGCCCGCCGAGCGGCGGGAATACGGCAAGGCCGAGATCGAGCTCCAGGGATCGAGCCGCCTTCTCCGGGGCGTCGAGCCCGAGGGCAGCGGTCGCGTCACGGTCTGGATGAGCCACGGCGACACGGTGCTCCGCCCGCCCAAGGGCTTCACCGCGCTCGCTCAGACCACGAACTGCCCGGTTGCGGCGATGGCGGACGAGGACCGCCGGCTCTACGCCGTTCAGTTCCACCCGGAGGTCGTCCACACACCGCAGGGGCAGAAGATCCTGGACAACTTCCTCTCCGAGTGCGGCGTGGCCCGAACGTGGTCGATGCTGGGCTTCATCGATACCATGGTGGACGCGATCCGCGCCGAGGTGCGCGGACAGCGCGTGCTCTGCGCCCTCTCCGGCGGCGTGGACTCGGCGGTGGTTGCCGTGCTCGTCCACCGCGCCATCGGTGACCGGCTCACCTGCGTGTTCGTGGACAACGGGCTCCTGCGCAAGGGTGAGGCTCAATCGGTCGTCCACACCTTCCGCGACACCTTCAAGATGAGCCTGATTCACGTGGACGCATCTCGGCGATTTCTTGATGCGATACGCGGTGTGACGGACCCGGAGCTCAAGCGAAAACGGATCGGCGCTGAATTCATCGCGGTCTTCGAGGACGAGGCGCGCAAGCTCGGTGACATCCCGTGGCTCGCCCAGGGCACTCTCTATCCCGACG
This sequence comes from Candidatus Rokuibacteriota bacterium, assembly GCA_003221655.1. GTDB lineage: Bacteria > Methylomirabilota > Methylomirabilia > Rokubacteriales > CSP1-6 > AR31. Next base: position 8,598 of record QHSV01000118.1, on the reverse strand, counting down.
TCATCGAGTCGGTGTCCTTCCGAGGGCCGTCGGCCACCATCAAGACCCATCACAACGTCGGCGGCCTCCCGCTGAAGATGCAGTTCAAGCTCGTCGAGCCGCTCCGGGAGCTCTTCAAGGACGAGGTCCGCCGGCTCGGGGAGCTCCTGGGACTGCCGCCCGAGATCGTCTGGCGCCAGCCATTTCCGGGGCCCGGTCTCGCCATTCGCGTCCTCGGCGAGGTGACGACGGAGCGGCTCGATGTGCTGCGTGAGGCCGACGCCGTCGTGCAGGAGGAGGTGCGCGCCGCCGGCTACGAACGGCAGGTGTGGCAGGCGTTCGCGGTGCTGCTGCCGATCAGGACGGTAGGCGTCATGGGCGACTTCCGCACCTACGCGCACGTCGTCGCCCTGCGGGCGGTCATGAGCCAGGACGCGATGACCGCGGACTGGGCGCGACTGCCGTACGATCTGCTGGGCACGATCAGCAACCGGATCATCAACGAGGTGAAAGGTGTCAATCGGGTGGTGTTCGACATCTCGTCGAAACCGCCGTCGACGATTGAATGGGAGTAGGAGATAAGCCCGTTCGACGGGTGAGCCGACGCTTCAATGGCTCGAAAATAGCGCATGCAGCATAGCGACTTCGTCCATCTGCACGTCCACTCCGAGTACAGCCTGCTCGACGGTGCGGCCCAGCTCGAGAAGCTCGTCGCGAAGGCGAAGGAGCTCCGGTTCCCGGCGATCGCGCTCACCGACCATGGCAACCTCTTCGGCGCGATCGATTTCTACCTCGCCGCCCAGAAGGCCGGCGTCAAGCCGATCCTCGGGTGCGAGCTCTACGTGGCGCCCGGGAGCCGTCGCGAACGCGGCTCGCAGGACGGCGGCTACGAGGGTGCCAACCACCTGACGGTCCTCGTACGAAACCGCACCGGGTACAAGAATCTCATCAAGCTCGTGTCGAAGGCGTACCTGGAAGGGTTCTATTACAAGCCCCGGGTCGATCGGGAGCTCCTCGCGCAGCATGCCGAGGGGCTGCTCGTCCTCTCCGGGTGCCTGAACTCCGAAGTCTCGAGACTCTTGAGCGCCGGCGACGTCCTGCGGGCCAGAGAAACCGCCGGCTGGTATCGGGAGGTCTTCGGCAAGGACCACTACTTCATGGAGGTCCAGGCCCACGGGCTCGACGAGCAGGCGCGAGTCATGGCCGAGACGCTCCGGATCGCCACCGCCATCGGCGCGCCGGTCGTCGGCACGAACGACTCGCACTACCTCGAGGCCGGCCACGCCCGGGCCCACGAAGCGCTCCTCTGTATCCAGACCGGCACGAATCTCCACGATCCGAGCCGCTTCCGCTTCTCGACGCAGGAGTTCTACATCAAGTCCGCCGAGGAGATGTCGCGCGTCTTCGCCGACCTCCCCGAGGCGTGCCGTAACACGCTGGCGGTCGCCGAGCGGTGCAACCTGACGCTCGACTTCGGCGAGTTCCACCTGCCGCGCTACGTCGTCCCCGACGAGCACACACTCGACAGCTATCTCCACGAGCTGGCACATGATGGGCTCCGGCGGCGGTACGGGCCCAGTCCGGGCGACGCCATCGAGGCGCGGCTCGCCCAGGAGCTGGCCGTCATCGAGAAGATGGGATTCGCGGGCTACTTCCTCGTCGTCTGGGACTTCATCCGCTACGCGCGCGAGCAGGGCATCGCGGTGGGACCCGGTCGCGGCTCGTCTGCGGGCTCGCTGACCGCGTACTGTCTGGCCATCACGAACATCGATCCGATGCGCTACGGGCTGCTGTTCGAGCGATTCCTGAACCCGGACCGCATCTCGATGCCGGACATGGACATCGATTTCTCAGACGATCGCCGCGACGAGGTCATCCGCTACGTCGCGGAGCGCTACGGGCGCGACCGGGTCGCTCACATCATCACGTTCGGGACACTCGGCGCGAAGGCGGCGATCCGCGATGTCGGGCGCGTCCTCGGCATGCCGTACGGCGACGTCGACCGGATCGCGAAGCTGGTGCCGAATTTCCCGCTGAACATCACGCTCGACGACGCCCACCAGAAGTCGCTGCCGCTGGCCGAGATGGTGCGGAGCCAGGCGTCGGTGCACGAGCTGTGGGACATCGCCCGCACCCTCGAGGGTTGCACCCGCCACGCCTCGGTGCACGCCTCCGCCGTGGTGATCTCCGACGAGCCCCTCGAGGAGCACATCCCGCTCTACAAGGACCCCAAGCGTCCAGAGCTCATCACCGGCTACGCGATGGGCCCGATCGAGAAGCTTGGGCTGCTCAAGATGGATTTCCTCGGCCTCCGGACGCTCACCGTCCTCGCCAACACGGTGGCGCTGATCAAGGAGTCCCGGGGTATCGATGTCGACCTGGACGCGCTGCCGTTGGGCGACCCCAAGACGTACGAGATGCTCTCCGAGGCGAAGACCTTCGGCGTGTTCCAGCTCGAGTCGGCTGGCATGCGGGACGCGCTCCGCGGTCTTCGGCCCGAGCGGCTCGAGGATCTGATCGCCATGGTCTCGCTCTACCGGCCCGGGCCGATGGAGCTCATCCCCGACTTCATCCAGCGCAAGCACGGCCGGTCCAGGATCACCTACGAGCACCCGGCGATGGAGAAGTTCACCCGGGAGACGTACGGGATCATGGTGTACCAGGAACAGATCATGCAGATCGCCTCGGAGATGGGGGGGTTCACCATGGGCGAGGCGGACATCCTGCGCCGCGCCATGGGCAAGAAGGACCGCGAGCTGATGGCCAAGCAGCGCGAGAAGTTCGTCGGCGGCTGCCGCGAGCGCGGCACCACCGCCGCGAAGGCCGAGCGCGTCTGGGAGCTGATGGAGAAGTTCGCGGGGTACGGATTCAACAAGTGCCTCAGCGCGGACGCGTCGATCGAGATGGCCGACGGCAGCCTGAAGCCGATCCGCGAGGTGCGGGCTGGCGACCTCGTGCTCACGAAGGACGGAGCATTCCGGGCGCTTGGAGTCCGGCCGAGCGGTGCGCGCCGGGTCGGTCGCTTGACGCTGGCCAACGGGATGTCTCTTCGCTGCACGCCCGACCACCCGATCTTCACCCAACGAGGGTGGGCGAATGCTGAGGACGTCACTCCCGACGATTTCGTCGCCGTCGCTCGTGAGCTCCCTTGCGGAGCGACGACGGTGCCCGAGCATCTGCCCGCGCTGCTCGGCTACGCCTTGTCGGAAGGAAGCCTCGGGTACGACAGCCACTTCTATCTGTACTCGACAGTCACGGACGAACTCGAGGACATGAGCCGGATCGTCTCGGCGTTCGCCAACACGGCTCCACGCGTCGAACATCGCCCGAAGTCCAGGGCTTCGTCGGTTCGTCCCGTTCGCGTCGATCGAAAGACGCCCTCCGCCGCCGTCACGTTTCTCTTCCGAGACTGTGGTCTTCAAGGAAAGATTGCGATCAACAAGCGGATCCCAGCGATTGTCGACCGTTGGGATCGCGATGCCATCTCCGTCCTCGTCGGAAAGTTGTTCCAGGGGGATGGCTGCGTTCATCGCCGGACTCTGTCGGTCTACTACGCGACATCGTCCAAGGGACTGGCGGACGACGTTCGCCGCTTGCTCCTGAAGCTCGGCCTTCCGTGCACGATCCATCGGAAGACCTTCGCGTACCGTGGCGGGCGCCGTTTCGGCTACACGGTGAATCTCATCGGTGGTCGACGGACTCATGTGCGATTCGATGAGCTCGTCGGTCGCCATCTGGTCGGAGGCAAGCGGGCGGCCCTCGCCGCGCTCAGCGCCTCATATGCGAGCACCCGCATCCTCCTCGCGCGAGGGACCGTTGATGTCGTCCCGGTGGATCTCTACCGAGAGCCCTTGCGCGAAGCGATTCTCAAGCGCTTCTCCACGCTGAAGGCAGGCTGCAGAGCGCTGGGGCTCGCCTACCGGCTCGTCGCGAGGGATCGCCGCAAGAGGGGGATGCGTCGAGACACGTTGGAATATCTGGCGGAACGCCTCGAGTCGCCGGCGCTGCACGCCCTGGTCGATCCGTCGATGGGCTGGTCGAGGCCGAAACGGTTCGTCCTGGAAGGCGTCGAGCCGACGTACGACTTCGAAGTTCCGGGCGCTCGGAGCTTCATCGCGAACGGCATCGCCGTCCACAACTCCCACGCCGCGGCGTACGGGCTCGTCGCCTACCAAACGGCGTATTTCAAGGCCAACTATCCGGTCGAGTTCATGGCCGCGCTGCTGACCTCGGAGATGGGCGACACCGACAAGATCGTGAAGTACATCGAAGAGTGCCGCGCGATGGGGATTCGGGTCGAGCCGCCCGACGTCAACGTATCGGCCGTGCAGTTCAGCGTCGCCGGCGACACGGTGCGCTTCGGGCTGGCCGCGATCAAGAACGTCGGGGAAGCGGCGATGCAGTCGATCTTGCGATCGCGGAGCGACCAGGGTCCGTTCCACACGCTCGAGGATTTCTGCGCGCGCGTCGATCTCAGACTCGTGAACCGGCGCGTCGTGGAGAGCCTCGTCAAGGCGGGGGCGTTCGACGCGCTCGGCCTTACCCGCGCGCATCTCCTGGCAACCACCGACGCGGCGCTCGAGAGCGGAGGGCGCCAGCAGCGGGACCGGGCCGAGGGCCAGTCGTCCTTCTTCGAGCTGATGCCGGCGGCGCCGGCCCGGGCGAGCGCGCCCGCCGAGGTCACGCCGGAATGGGACGCCGATCAGCGCCTCGCGTTCGAGAAGGAGGTCCTCGGCTTTTACATCTCCGGCCATCCGCTCGCCCGATACCGCGAAGTCGTCGAGCCGCTCGGCATCACGACGTCCGCCGACCTCGCCGCCAAGGGGCACGGCGCGCGCGTCGTCCTCTTCGGCCACGCCGTCGGGCTCAAGGAGACGTCCACGAAGGGGGGCAACCGCATGGCGTTCTTCACCCTCGAGGACATGGACGGCACCGTCGAGGTCACGGTGTTCCCGGAGCCGTTCAAGGCGGCGGCCGCCTGCCTGCGCTCGGGGGAGGCCGTGCTCGTCCGGGGGCGCGTGGACGACGGCGACAAGGGCCGGGTCGTGCTCGCGGACGACATCCGCCTTCTCGAGCAGGCGCTGGCGGAGTCCGGCGGGCGCCCGCGCCACGGCGCCACCGCCGGCGAGCCGAGCGCCTGCCGGATCCGCGTGACACCGGGTGAAGACCCGAGCGGCGCGCTCACCGCCGTGCGGCAACTCTGCGGCGAGCATCCCGGGCGGGTCCCCGTGTTCCTCCACCTGCTGCTCGGCGCCCAGGAAGTGGTCGTCCGCACCCGGGCTCTCTCCGTGGACGGCAGCCAGGAGCTCGTTGCCGAGGGCGAGACGGTTCTCGGCCGCGGCGCGATCAGCGTGGACTATGCCGGACGCGCTTGACTTCGAGCAGCCGCTGCTCGAGCTGGAAACTCGGATCGCGGCCCTCCAGTCCGAGGAGAACCTGCCGAAGACACGCGACGAGATCGCGAAGCTCGAGGAACGGCTCACCCGCTTGCGTCAGAAGACCTATGCCAGCCTATCGGCCTGGCAACGCACGCAGCTCGCGCGTCATCCGAAGCGTCCCCACACGCGCGACTTCTTCAAGCTCCTCCTCGAGGACTTCATCGAGCTGCACGGCGACCGCGTCTACGGCGACGACGCCGCGGTCGTCGGCGGCCTGGCCCGGTTCGAAGGGCAGGGGATCGTCGTGATCGGCCACCAGAAGGGCCGTGACACGCGCGAGAAGATTGCCCGCAACTTCGGGATGCCGCACCCCGAGGGCTATCGCAAGGCGCTGCGGCTCATGCACCTCGCCCAGAAGTTCGCCAAGCCCGTCATCACGTTCATCGACACGCCCGGCGCTTACCCCGGGCTCGGCGCCGAGGAGCGCGGCCAGGCCGAGGCGATCGCGCGTAACCTCCGGGAGATGGCCGCCCTGCGAACGCCGATCCTGTCGGTCGTGACGGGCGAGGGAGGCAGCGGCGGTGCGCTCGCGATCGGCATGGGCAACCGGGTGCTGATGCTCGAATACGCGATCTACTCCGTGATCTCGCCGGAAGGATGCGCGGCGATCCTGTGGGGCGACGCCGCCAAGGCTCCCGAGGCGGCCGAGTCGATGCGGATCACCGCCCCCGACCTCCTGCGGCTCCGCGTCATCGACGCGATCGTCCCCGAGCCCGTCGGCGGCGCCCACCGCGACTGGGACGGCGCGGCCGGTCACCTCCGGGAGGCGCTCCGCGAGCACTTGCAGCCGCTCGCGGCGATGTCGCCCGACGATCTCGTCGCCCATCGCTACGAGAAGTTCAGACGGATCGGAGCGTTCGAGGAAGCGTCCGTGCCTGGCGCCAGGGCGTAGCGGAACCGATCAGGCGGCACGCCGCAGGAGGGCGGCGGCCACGTCCTCGTCGGTGACGAGCACGTTCATGAATTTGCCGGCCACCGCGCCGCGCACCGCCTCGAGCTTGGCTCGGCCCCCGGCGATCGCCACGACGTAACGGTCGTCACGGCGCGAGAGGGCCTGGAGGCGGTCACCCTCCACCGAGAGCACGCGCCCCATGAGCGCACGCAACTCCGGACGGTCCACGATGCGGCCCTCGTGGTCGAACGGCTGGTAGTTGATCTCGCCCACCACCCCGAGCTGGCGCAGACGCTTGACGCTCACGCCGTAGGACTCGGCCAGGGAGCAGAACCCCGGCGTCTGCTCGCCGATGAGACCGATGCCGACCAGGGCGATGTCCACGTCCTGCGCGGCCTCGTAGATCCTACGAATCTCGGGATCGCGCAGGAGCCGCCGGCGCGCTCGTTCGATCTCCCGCAGGGACACCAGATGCTGCACGGGCAAGGCATAGGCGTTCACGTGGGGCCGATATTTGGCCGCCATCATTCCTACCAGTGTATTGGGGAACAGGTCGACGAGCTTGAGGGTGCTCTCGCCGGACAGCGGGTAGAGGGCCAGGTCGCGAAAGCGACGCTCGTGGAGCTGGCGAATCGTCTGATAGAGCGTGAAGCCACACGACAGCCCCACGCGGAGGCCGTTGGTGGCGATCTTCTCGAAGTAGGTCGCCGCCGCGGTCCCTAACTCTTCCTTGACGTCGCCCCGACCGCCGGCCGCGACGACGACCGCGTCGCGCAGACCGAACCGCTCCACCAGCCCCGCCTCCAGCTGCTCGCGGCGGGGGAGATCCAGCTCGACACGGACGAGGCCCTCGTCGAACGCGCGCTTGAGCAGACGCGAGACCGTCGCCGCGGAGACACCGAGGGCCCGGGCGATGTCCTTCTGGCTCCGTCCCTGGCGGTAGTACAACTCGAGGCAGTGGACCGTCTGGCGGAGCTCGCGCGAGGTGAGGGAGACCGATTTCATGCCGGCGTCACCCTCCAGAAATAAATTTCACTTCCATAAATTTCTTGCTTGACGCGCCCCAGTGTACCTCGTTATGCTCGACCGCACGCATCCAGTTTTTCACCCCATCATGCAAGGAGGCGTGCATGTCTGCGCGTCGCTATGGCCCTCAAGACGGTCAGTCTCCTGTCAAGTTCACGGAGTACCACCAGTCCAAGGACGAGCTCGCGGGACTGCCGGTGACCGTCACCGAGAAGATCCCGGTCACCAACACGCCGAACATCTTCTCGCACAAGTCGTACATCTTCGCGAAGAACCCGGCCCTCGTGCAGCGGTACATCAAGGCCACCAAGGCCGACGTCGGCGGGGTCGGCGGTCACGTCGTCGCCGCCGACGAGGTGAAGTCGATCATCGCCAAGTACGTCCTCGACAACAACGGCTACCGCGGCGAGCCCATCTTCACCTCGCTCATCGTGACCCACACCGGCGACGACTGCGCCGTCACCGGGATCATGGCCGAGACCGTGGACATGTCGGTGGTCGACGAGCTCATGTGGGACGCGCTTCAGGAAGGCGCCACCAAGGCCGCCGAGCTCGGGCTGTACGGCCCCGGCCAGGACCTGGTGGCCGACGCCTTCACCGGCAATCTCCGGGGCGCGGGCCCGGCCACGGTGGCCTTGCCGTTCCCGGTGCGGAAGGACAACGCCTCGCAGACCGTGCTCGTCTCCTTCGCGGACAAGACGGAGCCCATGGCGTTCAATCACTACGCGACCGGCGCGTACATGCTGCCCCGCTTCAACACCGGTCTCGTCATCGCCGCCTCCAAGATGAAGCGCGGCTACCTCTTCGAGATCGTGGACCTCGACACCAAGGCGCAGGCGGTCGAAGCGGGCGCCCACCCGCGGGACCAGCGGGCGCTCGACGGAAAAATGGAGGAGGTCGCCAAGGGGTTGCAGGAGAAGGTGATCACGCTGCGGGCGCCTGAAGATCTCTACGACATCGAGGGGCTGACGCGCTCCTCGCGCTTCGTGATCGCTCGCATCTGGACCCGAGGCGAGAAGGGCGAGAAGGACCAGCTCGGCTACATCTGCTCGGCCGAGCGGCTGCACAACATCAAGACCAAGAAGGGATTCACGTACGGCGGGAAGGACGACCCGGTGCTCCTCGCCTTCGCCCAGGGCGACTGGCCGGCGCCCGGTGAGATCACCTCGCCGTGGGCCACCGCCCCCATGGTGGCCGGCGATTGCCGCGGCAGCCACAACCTGCACATCCTGCCGATGCCGATCAACTCGCAGACCTCGTACT
>QHSV01000326.1 GCA_003221655.1 Candidatus Rokuibacteriota bacterium | reverse complement strand
ATAGTCGGTGCCCATAACGATCTGGCTCGACCCTGTTTCGGCCACCAGGTGTCGTAGCGCCTCGGGGGTGAAGACGAGCGAGTCGAAATAGAGCTGCCGGAGATATTCCGTCGGCTTCTTCTTGAGCGGCTTCGTGCACCGGTCGGGGAACGTCACGCAGCCTGCATCGGAGCGGCCCGCGTACGAGGGCAGGTATCCGCCGCCGTGCGCCGCGCAAATCTTCAGCCCGGGGAACTGGTCGAGCGTGCCCTCGAAGATCAGGTGCGAGAGCGCGATCGTGGTCTCGAGCGGGTTACCGATGACGTTGCCCAGCCCGCCGCTGCCCTTCAGCCGGTTCTGCAGGTCGGCCGGCGCGCCCGCCGCCTGGGGGTGCATGAACACCAGGACGCCGAGCTGCTCGGCCTTGGCCCAGAAGGGGTGGAACTTCGGATCGGCCAGCTCTTCGCCGTTGACGCTGCCGCCCACGCCGGCGCCGCGGAGCCCGTACTTCTTCACCCCTTCTTCGAGCTGCTCGGCGGCGAGGTCGGGGTGCTGCAACGCCACCGAGGCGAATGCCACGAAGCGGTCGGGGTTCGCCGCGCAGGCCTCGGCGAGTTTCTCGTTCTGAACGCGGATCAACTGCCGGGCGACGTCCCGGTCGGCCTTGTACCAGTAGGGGTTGATGCTGAGCGCCTCGACGTCGATGCCCTGCTCGTCCATCGCGCGGATCCGATCCGAGGCCTTCGACATGAGCAGGGTTTCCAGCGCCACCTTCAAGTTCATCAGGGCCATCGCCTCGGGGACGCTGCAATGGGCGTGCACGTCGACGGTCTTCACGCGCCGGCCGTTCATCACCACTTCGCGGCGGCGCGTCTGAGCCTGGACCGACGCGGCGTCCGCCAGGCCGCAGCCGACGAATGCGATGCCGGCCATGGCGCCGACGGATTCCTCGATGAAATCTCGGCGAGTGTTCACGGGTCTTCTCCAGCGGCTCAGTGGGCCGAGGGCGACTTCCCGGCGCGCCAGGCGATCATGCCCTGGATGTTCAGCGCCAGGAACTCGTCGAAGCGCCGCCACGCGCCGTACTTCGCGTGCAGGATGCTTCCCGCCAGCGTCGCCATCTCGGGCGAGCCATCGGCGAGGCCAGCCGCCCGCGCCGCCGCGATCGCGTCCGAAAGGTCGCGGTAGTACACGCGCTGCTCGACGACATCCTGCTTCGTGCCGCTCATCTGCGGGCTCGCGTGCCCGGAGACGATGACGTCGAAGTCCAGCTTTTCTTCGAGCCACTGGAAGCGTTCGACGATTCGCTCCGGGTGACCGAGGAGCGTGCGGAACGGGAGGTTACGCGGCTGGACGAGGTCGACGAACATGGCCAGTCGGCCCGCCGGGTAGTGGACGACGATGTAGTCGTCGGTCGCGGACAGATCGGCCGGGTAGAGGTCGACGCTGCGCCCGCCCAGCTCCAGGGTCATCTTCTTGTCGAAAACGATATCCGGCGCCGGTGTCGTCGGGTCGTTGGCGGCCTTGATTCGATCCACGGCGTTCTTGTGCCCGACGAAGCGCGCGGTGTCGGCGAACACGGCGCCGCCGGTGCTGTGGTCGAAGGCGGAGTGGCTGTAGACGACGTACTTCACCGGCTGCGTCGTCACCGAGCGTATCGCCTCCTTGATCAGAGCCGGTGTGCGCGGGTTGACCTGTCCGTTCGCGTCGACGAGGATGACGCCCGCGTCGGTGACGATGAACAGTGCGACGTGGTTCACCCAGCGAACGCCGTAAGCGTCGGGGGCGAAGCGGACCAGCTCGGCGAGAGACTCGGTGGGCATGACGTCCTCCTCGGGCAAGCTCAGTCTTTCACGGCATGGGCGGCGAAGCCGAGCAGCGCCTGGGCGAGACCCGCCGGGCTCTCCATCTGCAGCGCATAGTCGCCGTCGACGTCGATCACGGTCGCGTTCTTCCAGCAGCCGGCGATCTCCTTCGCCTGCTCGATCGTCAACTCGGAGCTGTGGGTGCCTCTCAGGATCGCCACCGGGCAGGTGGCCTTGGCGGCGTACTTCCTCAGGTCGTCGGCCATGTGGGCGAGGCCCACCGCGACGCGCACCTTGTCATACTTGACGGCCACGCCGCTCCCAGCCGGCACGAAATTGTGCTCGAGACGATGGCGCAGTGATTTCTCCTGGTCGCGAGGCCGGGCGGATCGCAGGTACGCGAACGCCGCTTCGACAGACGGGAACTCGGTCGGCGACTCGAGCATCCGATGCGCGGAGCCGAGCACCTTGATCGTTTCCTCGCGCGTCGGGAAGAAGTTGCTGGTGTGCGGGCCGCCGACGAGTCCCAACGCCTGGATCCGCTCCGGGTGGATCGCCGCGAAGACCTGTCCCACCCGGCCGCCAAGGGACTGGCCGGCGACGATCGCCTTGTCGATCCCCACCGCCTGGAAGAACAGGAGCAGGTCGTCGGCGTATTCCTCGGCCGAGTAGTCGCCGTCGGGCCGCCCGCTGTCACCGTGGCCGCGCTGGTCGAGAGCGTAGACGTGGAATCGCGACCCCAGGGCATTCGCGGTCCACTCCCACATGCGTCCGTAGCCGGACGACGGATGCAGCAAGATCAGGTTCGGCCCAGGTCCAGGCCACTCGTAGTAGTGGACCTTCAGGCCGTTCCGCAAGGTGACGTGCTTGTCCTGGAAGTCGCGCTGTTGTTCGGCCATCGCTCTTTCCCTCCAGCCGGATATTCTAAAGTCGAGCCGCGTTGCTCCGCCACAGGCCGGCCTCAGCAGCGGGGGATGACGTAATGGTCCGGCCGCTCGCCGCTCAGAGGGCTTCGCCAAGCACCCAAACCGCCAGGCCGATCGGGACGAGCGGCACCGGCGCCGCCACGCCGAGCGATGCCAGGATGAACACGATGCCCGCGGCGATCTTACTCGCTCGTCCGATGCCCATTGGGGTCCTCCTCATAAGCAGGATTTCTCCTCAACGTCTGCCCGAAGCGCGCCAGGCCGATTATACTGTCCGGGCGCGACCCGTGGGATTCGAGTCGCGACGTCCTGAGCTCGAGGAGGTATGTGATGGCGGCCTGCTGGGACAGCACCCGAGTCGACGGCCAGGAGATGAAGATCTACACCAGCGTGCCGGAGGGGAAGGGCCCGCTCCCGGCCATCGTCGTCATTCAGCATCAGGGGGGTGTCGACGAGTTCATCGAGGAGATGACGGAGCGGGTCGCCAGCGCGGGCTACCTCGGTGTCGCGCCCGACCTGTACCATCGCGACGGGCCCGACTGTCGTGACGACGGCCCCACCCGCCGGGCCCGGCTGCTGGACGTCAACGTCATCAAGGATGTGAACGCGACCGTGGACTTTCTCAAGAGCCACCGCGGCGTCGATGGGGGGCGACTGGGAATCGTCGGGTTCTGCATGGGCGGCCGTGTGGCCTATCTCATGGCGGCGGCTCAACCGGCGTTCAAGGCCGCCGTCGACTACTACGGGGGCAACATCATGGTCCCGTGGGGTGAAGGCCCGGCGCCGTTCGAGCGGACCGCCGAGATCCAGTGCCCGCTGATCGGGTTCTTCGGGGAGGAGGACGGCAACCCGTCGCCGGCCGACATGCGCAAGCTCGACGCGGAGCTCGGCCGGCACGGCAAGGCGTACGAGTTCTACTCGTACCCCGGCGCGAACCATGCGTTCATGAATCGACGAGGCGCCAGATATCACGCGCAGGCCGACCGCGATTCCTGGCCGAAGGCGCTGGCGTTCTTCGAGAAGCAGCTGGGCCGATAGATGCCGAGGGTGGCTCTGGACCTGAACAAGGAGGAGGATCGGCGGCACGTCAAGGCCGAATGGCGAGTCGCGTCGGGACTGGTGCCCGGCGCGCCCAACGAGGGGCTCACGGCCCAGCTTCTCGCGAGCCCCGCGCGGCTGGCGGATCACGACGACTCGGGCTGGGAGGTGTGCCGCAATATTCGCGAGAGCCGCTCGGTGGGCTTCACCTTCGCGTGGTACCGGATCGCCGTCGCGGTGCCCGCGACGATCGGGAGCGTCGCGCTGGCGGGCTCCCGCGTGTGGTTCGAGACGAACATCGACAACTACGGTGAGATCTGGATCGACGGCAAGATCGACCGGAGCACCGGCGTCATCGTCGGCCTCAATGCCCAACATCGGGTGGAGGTGAGCGGGAGCGCGGGGGCGGGGGCGCGCCACGTCATCGCGTGCCTGGTGCTGAACGGTCCGCTGGCCGAGCCCCGCGGCGGCATCTTCATGCGCTACGCGACCCTCGCGTTCGAGTCGCCGGGCTAGACTCACCTGCACGCTGTCGACGATCGCCGGAGACGGCGCTGAACGGGTCGAACCGGCTTCTCGGCGCGGCCTGATCCAGGACATGACCGACCCGGTGCTCCAATTCATGAAGCGAGTGGCGCGCTGGGCGGCGGCGCTCGCGCTGATCGTGTTAGGACTCATGCTCGCGATCCCCGGCGTGCCGGGCCCGGGGCTTCTGATCATCCTCGTCGGGGTGTTCGTGCTGCTGCCCGAGAGTCGCTGGCTTCGGAAGAAATTCGCCGTGCTCAAACGCCGGTACCCGAAGCTCTTCCATCCGATCGAAACGCGCCGGATGCGCGCGCGGCAGGCTCG
>QHSV01000057.1 GCA_003221655.1 Candidatus Rokuibacteriota bacterium | reverse complement strand
TAGGTGCCCTTGTCGCCTCCGGTGATCAACCCCATGTCCTCGGCGGCCACGCCGACACCCGCACACGCGAGAAGCACCAGAAGGGTCACGGACCAGGCGATGGTGACAATCTTCACAGCAGGTCCTCCTCATCCAGCGTGCCGACCCCATGAAGCCGCGTTCCCAACGCCCCGATGATGCCACGGCCACGACGGAAATGGTCCGCAATTACGCCGGTGTCTCGGGTGCGGGCCCGCGCCGCCCCGGCGGCGCCGCGACTGGGCGCCGGACAGGACCCGGTGGTACGACGACGATCAACGGAAATCGCGCGCGTTGACCTGATACTTGGCAATCAATCCGTGCAGCTTTGGACGGCTCACGGCCAGAAGCCTCGCCCCTTGGGTGATGTTCCCGCGCGTCTTGGCGAGAGCATCCACCAGGGCGTTCCGCTCCGCGCGATTCCGGGCCTCTCTCAGCGAGATCAGATCCGGGTCGTTCTTGACTTCGATGCCGAGGTCCCGTGCCTCGATGAATTTCGTCCGGGCCATGAGCACGCCTCGCTCCACCGCATTCTCGAGCTCGCGAATGTTGCCGGGCCAGGCATAGTGGATGATGGCCTCGAGAGCCGAGCTCCCGAAGCGGAGCTTTCTCCGGTGCTGCTTGTCGCTGCGCTGGAGGAACGCGTTGGCGATGAGCACGATGTCCTCGGCCCGGTTCCGCAAGGGGGGGAGCGTCAGGTTCACGACCGACAGGCGATAGTAGAGGTCTTCCCGGAACCGCCCGGCTTGAAGCTCCACCTTCAGATCTTTGTTGGTGGCCGCGACCACCCGGGCGTCTACGCGGAGCACCTCGCGGCCGCCGACCCGCTCGATCGCCCGCTCCTGGAGAAAGCGGAGGAGCTTCACCTGAAGCAGGGCGCTCATCTCACCGACTTCATCGAGGAAGAGCGTGCCACCTTCCGCGAGCTCGAGCCTGCCCTTCCGCTGAATATGCGCGCCTGTGTAGGCGCCCTTTTCGTGGCCGAACAGCTCCGACTCCAGCAGGGTGTCCGGGATCGCCCCGCAGTTGATCGCCACAAACGGGCGCCGGTCGCGTGAGCTGTTGGAGTGGATGGCCCGGGCCAGGAGTTCCTTTCCCGTTCCGCTCTCGCCCTGGATCAGCACTGTCACGTCGGTCCGCGCGATGCGGCTCACCACGGCGAAGATCTCTTGCATGGCGGACGTGCGGCCCAGCATGCCCTCGCAGGGGGTCGCCGCCTCCCCCGCACGCTGCTTCTCGACGTCGGCCTCGATCGCCTGGAAATACGCCGCCCGCTGGAGCGCGACTTTCAGGTCGTGGAGCCGGATCGGCTTGTGGTGATAGTCGAACGCGCCGAGCTGGACCGCGCTCCCGCGGCCGCCGTTACCGGTGAGGACGACCACCTTGGTCTGGGGCGCGGCCTTCATGATCAGATCCAGCGCCTCGAGCCCCGGCTCGGCGCACTCCGGATCAGGGAGCAGCCCGAGGTCGAGGCAGACAAGCGCCGGCTGTTCGCGCTTGAGCGCCGAGAGGGCTTCCCTGGCGTGCTCGGCAAAGAGGAGCGTGAAGTCGTCCCGCAGCCCACACTTGAGTTGGGCACGGATCAACTCCTCGTCCTCGACGATGAGGAGGGTGGGCTTGCTCATGTTCCTCCTCCACCCTCCGCGACGATCCTCACGTTCGCCTATCGCGGCGCCGCAGCGCCGGCAAGCCCATCGACCTTTCTCCGTCGCACGAGCGCGATCACGAGCTCTACCGCGTCCTCAAGGGGGCCGTCATTGGTCACGACGAGGTCCGCGTGGGCGCGCGTCGGCTCCACGTACCGCGCGTGCATGGAGCGCACCGGACCGGAGTACTGTTGCAGCACCTGCTCCAGAGTGCGGCCCTGCCCCGTGAGGTCCCGTCGGATCCGCCGGATGAGCCGGAGGTCTGGCGGCGCGTCCACGAACACTTTCACGTCCAGCAGCGATCGCAGCGACTCCCACCACAGGGTGAACCGGCCCTCGACGAGCACGAGCCGCGCCGGAGCCACCACCTCGACCCCGGTCCGTCCGTGGGTCTCGAACGAGTACACCGGCTTCCGCACCGCCTCGCCCCGTCCGAGCTCGGCGAGCTGCCCGACGAGCAGTGCGACGTCGATGGCGGTCGGTTCGTCGTAGTTGATCCGGCTCCGCTCTTCCCGGGAGAGGGCGCTCCGGTCGCAGTAGTACGAGTCGAGGTCGATCACGCACCCGCCGACGCGGGCCACGAGGCTCTGCACGATCATGCTCTTGCCCGAGCCCGTACCGCCTGCGAGGCCGATGATCACTTTCCTTCAGCTCACCCGCGCGAGAAGCGCGCGCCCGAGCTTTCCCGGATCGTGCCGCGCGTCGTCGCCCGTCGCGAGCAGGTCGCATTCGACGACGGAGTGGCCGAGCGCTTTCAGGAGTTCGACGTCCGCCGGGACCGGCGACGCGCCCAGCGGCGCATACCGTGCGACCTGCTCGGGCGCGAAGGGCGCCGTGTTGACCAGAATGTCGTGGATGGGAATCGTCGGCGCATGGCGGCGAATGGCCATGAGGTGATCCACCCCGGTGTGACCGTCGGTTTCGCCCGGCTCCGTCATGAGGTTCAGGACGAGCACCACGCGGGCCCGAGATCTGGCGATCGCCTCGGCCAGCTCCCGCACGAGAAGCACCGCCACCAGGCTCGAATAGAGACTGCCCGGGCCGATCACGATCAAGTCCGACCGCTCGAGCGCGTCCAGCGCCTCGGGCAAGGCCGAAGCATCGCCGGGATGGAGCCGCAGGCGGCGAATCGGGCTCCGAGCGCCCGCGAGGCGGGACTCGCCCTCGATCACGGTCCCGTCGCACAGCTCGGCGTAGAGCATCACATTCTGCGTGGTCGAGGGCAGGACCCGGCCGCGGATCGAGAGCATGCGACCCGCGCGCGCGACGCCCCTGGTGAAGTCGTGCTCGAGCTCGGTGAGGGCGGTCAGGATGAGATTGCCGAGGCTGTGCCCGGCGACCTCGCTCCCGCGGGTGAAGCGGAAGCCGAACACTTCCGACAGCTCGGGATCGCCTTCGGCGAGGGCGAGCAGACAGTTCCGGATGTCGCCGGGGGACGGAAGCTGGTAGCTCGCTCGGAGCATGCCGGAGCTGCCGCCGTCGTCGGCGACGGTGGCGATCGCGGTCAGGCGCGCCGGGTCCCGCTCCGAATCCCAACCGCCCGACTCGAACAGCGACGCCCGGAGCCCGCGGAGCACCGTGGGCAGCCCTGTGCCGCCGCCAAGCGCGACGACACGTAGGTCGGGACGCGCCGGCTCCCCGCGCCCGCCCGAATGGGACACGGGGGTGGCTGACGTTATGAGCGAAGACGGTGCCATGGCTTAGAGCTCCTTCGCAGAACCGGGCACGACCATGTCTTGGAAATGGCGCGCGAGCGATTGACGCAGGACCGCCCTCTTCGTGTACGCGTACACGCGCGTGTTGTCCTGCACCAGGTACGACTGCACGACGCCGCATGTCTGGAGCTTCATCAGCGCTTCCTGCGTGGACGCCACGTCCCGCCTGATCCACCACTCGGCGATGCCGCGCGGGGTGTCGGAGGCCTCGTTGTTGTGCATCAGGTACCGCACGATCTCGCGGCACACGGGATCCCTCGCGAGAAGGTCTCGAAGCGTCGTCACCCTGCTGTGGCCGGACTCGGGAGCTGGCGTCAATTCGGGGTGCTGAGGGAGCACGAACGGGGCCAACGTCCTAACTGCCTGCACTGTCGATACATTGGCGACCCGGAGAGGTTCCGAGCCAGCAATATTTGCGGGACTAGAGAACGAGGTCGGAGCCAGCCGCAGCGGCGACGTCCCGGCCGTAGGCCTTCAGCTTGTACTGCAGGCAGCGCACGCTGATTTGGAGCAACCGGGCCGCCTCGGTGCGGTTGCCGAGGGCCTTGTGGAGAGTCCGGAGGATGTGGCGGCGCTCGACCTCGCTGAGCGGCAGCCCCGCCTCGAACAGTCCCGACAGCGCAGGCCCGGCCACGCTCGAGAAATCCCCGGCGAAGAGGTCTCGCTCGGTCAGCGTGTCGCCCTCGGCGAGGACGACCGCCTGCTCGAGAAAGTTCTCGAGCTGCCGGATGTTCCCGGGCCACGTCTGCGTGAGCATGCGTTCGAGGGTGGCGGGCGTGACCTTGGTGATGTGTTTTCCGTAGAGCCCAGCGAATCGCCGCAAGAAGTGATCGACCAGGTGTGGTATATCCTCCGGCCGCTCACGGAGCGCGGGCACCTTGATCATGAAGACCGCGACCCGGTAGTAGAGGTCCTCGCGGAACGTACCCTGCGCGACGGCAGCCTTGAGGTCCTTGTTGGTCGCGGTGATGAGCCTGATATCCGTCCGGATCGGCTTCGTCCCACCCACCTTGGAGAACTCGCGCATCTGAATGACGCGAAGGAGCTTGGCCTGCAGCCTTGGACTCAGCTCGCCGAGCTCGTCGATGAACAGCGACCCGGTGTGGGCGAGCGCGAAGACGCCCTCGCGATGTTCCGTCGCGCCGGTGAAGGCCCCCTTCACG
>QHSV01000117.1 GCA_003221655.1 Candidatus Rokuibacteriota bacterium | reverse complement strand
CGGGATGCCCCTCCGCCGCCGTGAGGTTGATCAGTCGCCCCTCACCGAGAACGTAGAGCCGCCGACCGCTCTCGAGCGTGAACTCTTCGACGAACGGACGCACGCTCCGTCGGCTGCGCGCCATCGCGCCGAGCGTCTCGAGGTCGATCTCCACGTTGAAGTGGCCCGAGTTGCACAGAATGGCGCCGTCCTTCAGCCGGCCGAAGTGATCGCTCGACATCACCGAGGTGTTGCCGGTCACCGTCACGAACACGTCGCCCTGGGCCGCGGCCGCGGTCATCGGCATCACCGGGAAGCCGTCCATGACCGCCTCGAGCGCCCGCAGGGGCTCGATCTCCGTCACGATGACATGGGCGCCGAGCCCCTTGGCGCGGGCCGCGACGCCGCGGCCGCACATCCCGTAGCCGGCGACGACGACCGTGCGCCCGGCCAGCAGGATGTTGGTCGCGCGGAGGATCCCGTCGATCGTGGACTGGCCGGTGCCGTAGCGATTGTCGAAGAGGTGCTTGGTGTCCGCGTCGTTGACCGCGATCACGGGAAACGCGAGGACGCCCTCGCGCTCCATCGACCGGAGCCGGACCACGCCCGTGGTCGTCTCCTCCGTCCCGCCGATCACTTCGGAGGCGAGATCCTTCCGCGGGCCGTGGAGTTGGGAGATGAGATCGGCGCCGTCGTCCATCGTGAGCTGGGGTCGCGTCGCGAGCACGGCCGCGATGTGCTGATAGTACCGCGCGTGATCTTCGCCCTTCTGGGCGAAGACCGGAACCTCGTACTCGCGAACGAGCGCGGCCGCAGTGTCGTCCTGCGTGGACAGCGGGTTGGACGCGCAGAGCGCCAGCTGCGCTCCGGCGGCCTTGAGCGTGAGCATGAGGACCGCCGTCTCCGTGGTCACGTGCAGGCAGGCGCCGAGCCGGATGCCCTTGAGCGGCTGCTCGCGGGTGAAGCGCTCGCGGATCTGACGCAGCACCGCCATCGATTGCTCGGCCCACTCGATCCTGAGGCGCCCCTCGGGGGCGAGCAAGAGGTTCTTGACGTCGTGCTCGATCATGGAGTGTCGTCCTTTGCCCGGTGCCGTGGGCTGCCCCCCGCCCCCGCGGGACGTCGGGACCCGCGCGGCCTCATCGATGTGCCGAGCTACACTCCCGCGTCGTCGCGCAGGTCCTTGACGCGGTTCGTCCGTTCCCAGGCGAACTCGGGCTCCGCGCGCCCGAAGTGGCCGTAGGCGGCGGTTTTCTTGTAGATCGGCCGGCGCAGGTCGAGATACTTGATGATTCCGGCCGGCGTGAAATCGAAGTGACGCCTGACCAGCGCCTCGAGGACCCGGTCCGGCGCCTTGCCCGTCCCGAACGTGTCGACCATGATCGAGACGGGCTCGGCGACGCCGATGGCGTAGGCGACCTGCACTTGCGCCCGCGGGGCAAGGCCAGCGGCGACGATGTTCTTGGCCACGTGGCGCGCCATGTAGCAGGCGGAGCGGTCGACCTTCGTCGGGTCCTTGCCCGAGAACGCGCCCCCGCCGTGCGGGCAAGAGCCGCCGTACGTGTCGACGATGATCTTCCGCCCAGTGAGCCCGGTGTCGCCCATCGGGCCCCCGGTCACGAACCGCCCGGTCGGGTTCACGTGGATGACGCAGCGGTTGAGGTCGAGGAGCTCGGCCGGGATCGTCGGGACGATCACCTGCTCGATGACGTCCTCGCGGATCCGCGCGGCGCCGACGTCGGGGCTGTGCTGGGTAGAGACGACGACCGTCTCGACCGCGCGCGGGACGCCGTCGACGTACCGAACGGTCACCTGTGACTTCCCGTCGGGACGGAGGTAGTCGAGCGCTCCCGACTTGCGCCGTTCCGCGAGCCGCATCACCAGCTTGTGTGCGAGCATGATCGGCACGGGCATGAGCTCAGGCGTCTCCGTGCACGCGTAGCCGAACATGAGGCCCTGGTCGCCCGCGCCGAGCTTGTCGACGCCCTGCGCGATGTCGGACGACTGCTCGTCGATCGCCGCGATCACGCCGCACGTCTCGTAGTCGAAGCCGTACTTCGCCCGCGTGTAGCCGACCCCGCGGATCGTCTCGCGCGCGATGCGCGGAATATCGACGTAACACGATGTCGTGATCTCGCCCGCCACGACCACGAGCCCGGTGGTCAGCAGGGACTCGCAGGCGACGCGCCCGGTCGGGTCCTGGGTGATGATCGCGTCCAGCACGGCGTCGGAAATCTGGTCGGCGATCTTGTCGGGGTGACCCTCGGTCACCGACTCCGACGTGAAGAGATACTCGTCGCGCACCATCGACATCCTCCAGCGCATCGCGGCCGGCGATGCAAACGCCGCAACTGTAACACGAATCGTCAGCGAGGCTAAGGGACTCGCAGCCGGCGCTTCATCTCGTCGAGCACGGGCACCGGCCAGGGGTCGATGCCCAGGCCGACCGCGAGGTAGTAGCTCGTCCACGCCCCGAGGTAGGCCAGCCCCAGGAGCCGCGCCGGCCGCCCCGCGCCCCGCGCCCAGCACTCGCTGACCTCGCCGGCGGCCGCGCCGATCAGGTCGCGGAGCACGGCGAAGCGCCGCGCGATCTCCGACGACTCGTCGTGGTCCCTGAGAAAGACCGCGTGCATCGCGGCCGCGGCGGGCGCGCGCCACGCCTCGACTTCGTTGTGGTTCATTTCTGGAATCGCGCCCGCGATCGCGAACCGCTTGGCGTTCTCCTCCACGTCAGTCTTCCACCGGTAGGCGACGCCGCCGGTCGCCGGACCCCCGTAGATCGCCGGCATGCGCGCGCCGACGGCGAGCGCGAGCCGCTTGGCCTCGTTCTGCGCGACCGGCCGCATCGGCGCGAGCTCCTGGCCGAGCGCAGTCAGGACCTCGAGGGCCTCCGCGATCTCCGCGTTGGTCGCGACCGCGAGCCCGACGTCGCCCAGGATTCGCAGCGCCGGGAAAAACAAATATCCGAGCGCCATGCGCGGCATCAGCCCGGCCGGCAACTTCACCCGCGGCAGGTCCCGCCGGGTCGCCAGCTCCTCCAGCCGGCCGCCCGCGGTGAGGACCACCACGGGGACCGCCCGCTCTCCTGCCGCTTCGACGGCCGAGAGCACTTCCACCGTATCGCCGGAATACGACGAGGCGACGACGAGCGCGTGCTTGCCGGCGGTCGGAGGCAGACCGTACCCGCGATGAACGACGATCGGTACGTCGAGGCAATCGGCGGCGCACCCGGCGATCAACTCGGCCCCCGCGGCCGATCCACCCATGCCGGCGAGGATCACGAGCGCGGGGCGCGGGACAGAAAGCGGAGGCGCCGCGCGAAGGGCCAGCGCGGCGAGACACTGGGCGGGGAACGCGGCCAGCACGTCGCGCGCCCGGTGCGGATCCGTGCGCTCGAAGAGGCCGGGGTCGTCGAGCGTCATCGGCGGGCCAGCGTCAGCGTCGCGACGAGCTCGCGCTCGTCGTCGGGCCCGATGTCGAGACGCCAGACGAGCAGGAGCGCGGTGCCTTGATAGATCCGCTCGAAGCCGGCTTCGGAGACTGACACCGTCTCGACCGGACCCCAGGCGAGCTCGGCCGCGGGGCTCCACCCAAGCGTGGCTTCGACGCCCGCCCACTCGTCCACCAGCGCCACGGCGGAGAGGGCCTTCACGCGGCCGGCGCTGCCGAGCGAGGGCCGGTCGGCCAGGTCGAGATAGCGGTCCCGCGCATTGCCCGCGGTGAGCGCCAGGTTCCACTGCACCGCCCAGCGCCCGGTGAGTCGGCCCCCCGGGACGGGCCGCAGGCGGTAGCCGACCTCGATCGTCGCATCGCGGATCGTCACCCGCTTCTCGACGGCGAGCGGCGCCTCCGGCGTGGGCGCGCGCGCGAGCACGACGGCGACGCCGTCGGCCACCGCCTGCAGGACACAGTCCAGCCTCTCGCCGCCGACCACGGCGCGGGCGAGCGCCCAGGGGGCGACGGGATCGAGCGGCGTGGCGTCGTCCTCGAAGAACCCTTCGATCAGCGACCCACGCCGGAGCTCGTCGTAGGCGAGCAGGGCGTCGAGCCCGGCTTCCTTGGCCGTGGCGGCTTCGTGGATCGTCCTCGCCGCGGCTGATGGGCCCGCGGCGGCGCGCGCCCGCACCTGGTCGTGATACGTCTCGAAGCGGCGCGCCAGGACGTCGGCGACGTCGAGTCCTGCCGGAAAGTACCCGATCTCGGTGATCATTCCCCCGGCGTCGGGCTCCAGCGTGACGGCGAGCGCGCTCGTCCGAACGTACACTTCTGCGCGTCCGTCGCCGTTGCCGTCCTCGCGCGTCCAGCTGAGCCCGGGCGCGACGCCCGCCTCGACCAGCGACCGTTCGGTTTCCAGCAGAGCCGTCTTCACCGCGCGGCGCAGGTGCGGAAGGTAGCAGCCGCCGAACACGCCGTGCCAGTACGCGTCGTTGGCCTGCCCGCGCCAGAGCGCGACCTGGCCCCGGGTGAGCCGCGCGTCATCGGGGCGTTGAGCAAGGGCGGCGCGGATGGCCCGCGAGAGACGGAGCATCTTCCAGTGCGTGTCGGCGACTTCGGGGTATTTGACGAGGAAGCTCCGCCAGAAGCCGCCGCGTAGCAGGCCCGCCAACCGCTCGCCGTCGGCGAGGCCGCGGATCTCGTCCCGGGCCGCCGCGAGCTCGCGCGCGGCCTGGGCCGGCAGCGCCCAGTCCCCCATCTCCCGGTACGAGGCGGTCGGCAGAGAGACACGTCCGCTCGCCGGAAGGCGCTCGACGACGTCGGCGAGCGTCGTCAGCTCGAGCCAGCTCGTGGACAGGAGGCGGTCGAAGAAGCGATCGAGCCATCCCTCGGTGTATACGCGGGTGTGGGTGCCGGGCCAGACTCCGAACTTCTCGCCGTCGTCGACCATGGTGAGCGCGGACACGGTCGTGCGACGTCTGTCCAGGTAGTCGAGCGTCTTGTCCACATCGGCGAACGGGATCAGGTACCGCAGCGGCTGGCTGATCGGGAAGACGCGGAGGCTGACGCCTTGCTCGTCCGTCAGGTAGTACCCGCCCAGAGCATCCGCGTCCAGGCCGGCGAGAGCGAAGTGGTGGTCGTCGAGAAGCACGTACTCGACCCCGGCCTGACTCAGCACGCGCGGCAGGTGCGGCTCCCAGACGCGCTCGGCAAGCCACATTCCGCGGGGGCGTACCCCGAAGTGCGCCTTGAGGAACGCCGTCAGCCGTTCGATCTGGCCGACCTTGTCATGGTCGGGCAGCACGGCGAGGATCGGCTCGTAGAATCCGCCCGTCAAGAGTTCCACCTGCCCGCGCGCGGCGATGGTGCCGAGGAGGTCGAAGGTGCGGGGCGCCGAGTCGCGCAGCCACTCCAGGAGGCCGCCCGTACAATGGATGCTCAGCCGGACCTCGGGGCGCGCGTCGAGCCGCTCGAGGAACGGTCGGTAGGCGCGTTCCGTCGCCTCGACGAGGACGTGGTCGAAGTTGCCGATCGGCTGGTGGTTGTGGACGCCGAAGCAAAACGACAGCCGGTCCATCACACCCGCACGGCTCTCACTCCCGCTGGAGGTCGCGGTGCACGACGGTCGGCGCGTAGCCGATGCCGCTGAGGAACCGCTTGAGCTCCTCCGCGACGGTCACGGACCGGTGTTGGCCGCCGGTACAGCCCACCGCGACCGTCAGATACGCCTTCCCCTCTCGCTCGTAGCAGGGCAGAACGAACCTCAGGAAGTCCTCGAGGCGGCGGAGCAGTTCCTTGCTCTCCGGGTGGTTCAGCACGAAGGTGCGCACGCGCTCGTCACGACCGTCCAGCGCGCGCAGGGCATCCACGAAGTGGGGGTTGGGCAGGAACCGGACGTCGAACACGAGGTCGGCGTCGAACGGGACCCCATGCTTGAAGCCGAACGACACCAGCGAGGGGGCGAGCCCGGGCCGGGCCTTCGGCGCGACGTAGAGCTCGACGAGCCGGTCCTTGAGCTGGTGGACGGTCAGCGCGGAGGTATCGACGATCCGGTCGGCGACTTCGCGGAGGTCGGACAGCGCCTTGCGCTCGGCACGGATTCCGTCCAGCGCGTTACCGTCGCCGGCCAGCGGATGGCGCCGTCGCGTCTCGTGATAGCGGCGCACCAGGGCCTCCTCGCTCGCCTCCAGGAAGAGGACCTCGACGGCGTGACCGCGCGTCCTGAGCTCACGGATGATGTCGAGCAGACGCGAGAGGTACGCGCCCTCGCGAACGTCGACGCCGAGCGCCACGCGGTGGATGGGCTGCTCGGAGCGCATGATCAGGTCGGCGAAGGTCGGAATGAGCGTCGTGGGCAGATTGTCGACGCAGAAAAACCCCATGTCCTCGAAGCACTTGATCGCGAAGCTCTTGCCCGCTCCGCTCAGCCCCGTGATGACAACGAACGACAGGGGCGCCGGCATCGCGTTAGGCTCCGGACGTGGTCGCGCCCGCCGGGCGGCGGGATCGCGCGCGCCGCCGGCGCGTCCGCGCCTCGCACATCTGTCGGCAGAGGCTGTCGATGGCGCCCTCCACGGCCGTCAGCAGATGGTCGGCGCTCGCCGCGCTCGAGAAGCTGCGCTGGCGCGTGCGCGCGACGAGCCTCGCCGTCCGCTGGAACCGCTCCGAGCCGCAGGTGACCCGCAGTTCGAGTGTCGACGGCCCGACCCGCGCGAGCTTCTCGATCTTCCGTTCGACCAGGGCCTTGAACGCCGTCGTCAGCGCCACCCCGCGCCCGCTGATGATGAGCTGCATAGGGGCTCTCTCCTCGTGGCCCGCGGCCGGCGCCTCACCGCTTCCGCGGTGTGAGACGCCGCTGGTGCGAGGGCAGGATGCCGAGCTCCTCGCGGTACTTGGCGACCGTGCGGCGCGCGATCGTGAGACCACGCTTCTGGAGCGCCTGCGCGACTTCCTGGTCGGACTGCGGCTTTGCCGGGTCTTCGGCGGCCAGGATGTCCTGGATCATCTTCTTGACCGAGACCGACGACACCATCTCCCCGTCGCCCGACGCGATGCCGCTGTGGAAGAAGAACTTCAGCTCGAACAACCCCTGCGGGGTTTCGACGTACTTGTTCGTCGTGACGCGGCTGATCGTCGATTCGTGCATCCCGATGTCCTCGCCGACATCGCGCAGCGATAGCGGGCGGAGGTGGGGCAACCCCCGGTCCAGGAAGTCGCGCTGGAATTTGACGATCGACTGCGTCACCTTGCGCAGGGTCCGCTGGCGCTGGTCCACGCTCTTGATCAGCCACAGCGCGGAGCGGAGCTTTTGCTCGACGTACTGCTTCGCCTCGTCCCCGGAGCCGGCGCCCTTGAGGAGCGACCGGTAGAGCGAATTGACCCGGAGGCGCGGGATGCCGTCCTCGTTGAGGACGATGGTGTAGTCGCTGCCGAGCTTGTACACGAAGACGTCGGGCACGATGTAGCGCGAGTCGTTGCCGCCGAATCGCCGGCCGGGCTTGGGCTCCAGGCCCATGATTTCCTCGACCGACTCCATGATCCGATCGACGGGAAGTTTCATGGCCCGGGCGATGTCCTGGTAGCGCCGGCGGCTCAGGTCGTCGAAGTACGTCTCGATGATGTCGACCGAGACCGGGTCGGGGAGCGGGTCGCGCTTCAGCTGGAGCAGGAGGCACTCCTGGATGGATCGCGCCGCCACGCCCGGCGGGTCGAAGCCCTGCACGAGCTCGAGGACCCGGGTCACCTCCTCGGCGGTGGCCCCGCACCGCTGGGCGATCTCCTCGAGCTCGGCCCGGAGGTAGCCGTCCTCGTCGAGGTTGCCGATGATCTGCGCGCCGATCCGCCGAACGGCGGCGTCCTCCGACGCGTAGCGCAGCTGTTCCTCGAGATGGTCGGCCAGCGAGACGTGGGTGCGGACGACATTCTCGAACGGTAGGTCTTCGCGATCCTCCTGCGAGACCAGCGAGCGCTCCTCGTGGTCGTCATCGGCGGACATGACCGCGTTGAAATCGAACGGGAGCTCGTCCGTCTGGCGCTCGGTGGTCGGCGGGGCCTCCGTCGTGACCTGCTCGACCGTCGGCGCCGGCGGCGAATCGGGCGTCACCGGCGCGTCGGTGGTCTCCGGCGTGTCCGGCGTGACCTCTTCGAGCAGCGGATTCTCGAGCAGCTCCTTCTGGACGACGTCCTGGAGCTCGAGCGTGGAGAGCTGCAGAAGCTGGATCGCCTGCTGCAGGAGCGGCGTCATGACGACACGCTGGCTCTGCCGTAACGAGAGGCGCGCCTCCATGGCCATGAGGGTTCTCTGGCCTCCCGCTAAAGCGCGAACCGGTCGCCGAGATAGATCTCCCGGGCGACCGAGTTGTTGGCGATCTCGGTCGCGGTGCCGGCGACCAGGATCTTGCCGTCATAGAGGATGTAGGCGCGGTCGGTGATGGCGAGGGTCTCACGCACATTGTGGTCCGTGATGAGAATGCCGATGCCGCGCTCCCGAAGCCGGGCGACGATCTGCTGGATGTCGCCGATCGCGATGGGATCGATGCCCGTGAACGGCTCGTCCAGCAGGAGGTATTGGGGCGAGGTCACGAGCGCGCGCGTGATCTCGAGGCGGCGCCGCTCGCCTCCGGAGAGCGTGTAGGCAGGGTAGCGGGCGAGCCCGCTGAGGTCCAGCTCGCCCAGGAGCTCGCGCGCGCGCTCCCGGCGCTCGGCGCTCGACAGGTCGAGCGTCTCGAGGATTGCGAGCAGATTTTCCTCGACCGTCAGCTTCCTGAACACGGACGATTCCTGCGGCAGATAGCCGACGCCCATCCGGCACCGCTGGTACATCGGCAACGACGTGATCTCGCTGCCCTCGAGAAAGATCCGACCACCGTCCGCCGGAAGCAGGCCGACCATCATGTAGAACGACGTCGTCTTGCCCGCGCCGTTCGGGCCGAGCAAGCCGACGACCTCGCCCCGCTGGATGTCGAGCGAGACAGTGTCGACGACCTTCCGACTCTTGAACCATTTCATGAGCCCCTGCGCCACGAGACCTTCCATGGGTCAGTTCCGGCAGGGCTCCGCCGACCGACGCGTGACGGCCCGGCCGTCCCGCTTGTCCTCGTCGCGGGAATAGAAGACCGCCTTGACCCGCTCCTGCTTGCCGCCCTGGACGATGGACCGGTCCTGAGAGATGAAGAGCGTGATCGTGTCGCCGGACACGACGTTGTCCTCTTCCCAGACCCGGGCGTTGCCGATGAGCGTCACCCGTTGCTCGAGGTCGAAGTACTCCGCGCGCTGCGCCGTCCCGGTCCGGCAGTCTTTGGTGATGATCCGGACGCTTCCGGTCGAGACCGTGCGCAGAATCCGGTCTCCCTTCTCGTCGAGGTAGACCTCGACCCGGTCGGCGTACTGGACGGAGTTGTCCCGGCGTGCCACGACGTTGCCGCTGAAGATGACGAGGTTCTCCTTGCCCAACCGTTCCATCCGGTCGGCGTCCACGGTGAGCGGCTGGGCCTTCTCGTCCTTCGCCTTCGCGCCGCCCGCCGCAGGCAGTTGGCCCGCCGCGAGCGCGGGCGCCAGGACGAGGAGAACGGTCCCGAGGAGCGCCCGCCCTGTCATTGGCCCGGGCCGTTGAAGATCGTGCGGACGCGCCCGGCCAGGATGGTGGAGCCATCGGCCATCCTGACGTCGAGCGCCGTGCCGTCGGCGATCGCGCCGTCGCGCGAGAGGCGCACTGGCGCGTCCGTCCAGAGTCGGCGCTCCGCGGCCTGCCAACGGAGCACGCTGGTTTCGAGCCGCAGGCCGTCGCTCGAGGTGACCACGACGTTGTTCCGGATTTCGATATTCCGGGTCGCGTGAAACAGGTCGCCTTCCTCACCCACGATCGTCCACGATCGGTCGTGCTCGAACACCTTGACCGAGATTCTCCGAAGCGCTGTGCGTCCCTCGGCGTCGAAGATCAAGACCTGCTCGGCCGTGAGCCCCCAGCGCACGCCGCCGGCCTCCTCTTCGATCTGGGCGTCCTTGATGCGGAGGTCGGCGCTCGAGACGGCTGGGCCGGTCGCTTCCACGGGCGCCGTTCGGCTCTTGGCGATCAGCGTGCCTGCCACCAGGAGCACGAAGGCGACAACCGTTCCGAGAATTCCGGCAGCCAGGCGATGTGTCTTCATCACTGCATCGATTCTAAGGGGAAGTCCATGAGGAATGCAATTTTGGTACCACGAAAGAACATTGCCGAGGGACCTAAAAGCGGAAACACCGTGAAAACTATACGATCTTCGCCCGGAGGATGTCGTGCAGGTGGATGATACCAACGGGCCGGCGAGCCTGGTCCACGATCACCAGGCTGGTGATCTGCCAGGTCTCCATCACCTCCAGTGCCTTCGCGGCCAGAGCGTCGGCGCAGATCATCTTCGGCTCGCGACTGGCCACCTGGCCGGCCGTGAGGTCATCGATCGATCCACTTCGCAGGTGGAGCCGCCGGAGGTCGCCGTCGGTGATTACGCCCGCGAGCCGACCTTCCCCGTCGATGACGGTCGTCATGCCCTTGCGCTTCTGCGTCATCTCGATGATGACCTCCCGCAGGGGCGTCGTCTCAGGGACGATCGGCACAGCGTCCCCCATAAGCATCAGGTCCGCCACGCGGAACAGCGCGCGCCAGCCGAGCGTGCCGCGCGGGTGCAGCGCCGCGTAGTCCTCCGGGCGGAGCCCGCGCAGCTCGAGCAGCGCCAGGGCGAGTGCATCCCCGGCCGCGAGTGCGGCGGTCGTGCTCGATGTAGGCGCCAGGTTCATCGGGCACGCCTCCTCCGGCACGCTCACGTCCAGGACGACCTCGCACTGGCGGGCGAGCGAGGAGGTCGGATTTCCGGTGAGCAAGACGATGGGCACCCCGAGACGCTTGAGCGGCGGAAGGATCGCGAGCACCTCGTCCGTCTCGCCGGAGTTCGACAGCGCGAGCACGACGTCGCCGCGCGCCACCATGCCGAGGTCCCCGTGCACCCCTTCGGCGGGGTGCAGGAAGTACGCCGGTGTTCCCGTCGACGCGAGCGTCGCCGCGATCTTGCGTCCGATGAGCCCCGACTTGCCCATGCCGGTCACGATGACCCGCCCGCTGCAGCCGCGGAGCAGCTCGACCGCGCGCTCGAAGTGCTCGTCGAGCTTCGGGATCAGGCCGAGGATCGCCTCGGCCTCGAGCCGGAACACGCGCTCCGCGATCTTTCGCACGTCGGGCGTCCGCTCGGTGCTCACGGCTGGACCGCCGCCTCGATGGCATGGAGTTGCCGCAGGAGCCGTGGCAGGTCGTCGATGCGTAGCATGTTCGGGCCATCGGAGAGCGGGCGGCCGTCCGGCAGCGTGCGGTCGGGATCCTCGTGCATCTCCATGAAGAGCGCGTCGACGCCGAACGCCACCGCCGCGCGCGCGAGCGCGGGAACATACTTGCGCTCACCGCCCGACCGGTCACCGGCGCCGCCCGGCAGCTGAACCGAGTGGGTCGCGTCAAACACGACCGGGAAGCCGAGTGCCTGCATGTCCGCCAGGCCGCGCAGGTCGACCACCAGATTGTGGTACCCGAACGAGGTGCCACGCTCGGTGAGAAGGATCGAGCGATTTCCCACCGAGAGGATCTTGTCGACGACGTTCTTCATGTCGCCCGCCGCGAGGAACTGCCCCTTCTTGACGTTCACCGGCTTCCCCGTCTGTGCCACGGCCAGGACGAGGTCCGTTTGCCGGCAGAGGAATGCGGGAATCTGCAGCACGTCGAGGACCTCCGCCGCCGGCGCCACCTCGGACACCTGGTGAACGTCGGAGAGCACGGGGACGCTGAGCGTGTCGCGCACCTTGCGAAGGATGCGGAGCCCCTCCCGCAGCCCCGGCCCGCGGTAGCCGTTGATCGACGACCGGTTGGCCTTGTCGTACGACGACTTGTACACGAACGGGACGCGGCGGTCGGCCGCGATCGTGGCCAGCCGCTCGGCCGTCATTAACGCGTGTTTCTCGTTCTCGATCGCGCACGGGCCGCCGATCAGCGCCAGCGGTGCGCCGCCACCGATCGTGAGGGCGCCGATCCGGACGGCCTCGGTCGTGGGCTGGCCGCTCACGGTCTCACCGCGCAGCACGTCTTTCGCTCCATCGGAAGGGCTCGGCTCGGCCGTCGAACGGTCTCACCTCGCACTGCCACTCGCATCTCGGATTTAAAGGGCTCGGCTCGGCCGTCGAACGGTCTCACCTCGCACTGCCATTGTGCTCCAGGGCGGCCCGCACGAACCCCGCGAAGAGCGGGTGCGGCTCCCACGGCCGCGAGCGGAACTCCGGGTGGAACTGGCCGGCGACGAAGTACGGGTGCTCGGGGATCTCGATGATCTCGACGAGCTGCTTCTCCGCCCAGATGCCGGAGACGCGGAGGCCGGTCTTCTCGAGCCGGGGAAGGTAGTCGTTGTTCACCTCGTAGCGGTGGCGGTGGCGCTCCTGGATGATGCCCTGGCCGTACAGGCGCGAGGCCAGGCTGCCTTCGCCGAGGACGATCGGATAGAGACCGAGCCGCATCGTGCCGCCCTTGTCGGCGACCGCGCGCTGCTCGGGCAGGAGATCGATCACCAGGTACGGCGCGGCCGGATCGAACTCGGCGGAGCTCGCGCCGGCAAGGCCGCACACGTTCCGTGCGTACTCGATCACGGCGCACTGCATGCCCAGACAGATGCCGAGGTACGGCACGCGCCGCTCGCGCGCGTAACGCACCGCTTCGATCTTTCCCAGGATCCCGCGGTCGCCGAAGCCGCCGGGCACCAGGATGCCGTGGACGCCCGTGAACTGAGTGTCGGCCCCGTCGCGCTCGATGTGCTCGGCATCCACCCACTGCACGTCCACGCGCGCCTCGTTCGCGATGCCGCCGTGCGCGAGCGCCTCGACGAGGCTCTTGTAGGAGTCCCTCAGGTCGACGTACTTGCCGACGACCGCGATGCGGGTCTCCGCGCGCGGGGACTTGATCCGGCGCACGACGCCCTCCCAACGCGACAGGTCGATCGGGCGGGGCTCCAGGCCGAGCAGCTTCACGATGATCTCGTCGAGACCTTCCCGATGGAAGACCAGCGGCACCTCGTAGACCGAGTCGACGTCTTTGGCCGTGATGACGGCCTCCTCTTCGACGTCGCAGAAAAGCGCGATCTTGGACTTGATTCCGGGCGGCAAAAAGCGGTCCGTGCGGCAGAGCAGGATGTCGGGCTGGATGCCGATCGCCCGCAGCTCCTTGACCGAGTGCTGCGTGGCCTTCGTCTTCAGCTCCGAGGCCGCCTGGATGAACGGCACGAGCGTCAGGTGCACGTAGAGGACGTTCTCCCGCCCGACGTCCTTCTTGAACTGGCGGACGGCCTCCAGGAAGGGCAGCCCCTCGATGTCCCCGACGGTTCCGCCGACCTCGACGATCACGACGTCGGTGTCGCGGGCGATCTTCCTGATGGACGTCTTGATCTCGTCGGTGATGTGCGGAATCACCTGGACGGTGCGGCCGAGATAGTCCCCCCGGCGCTCCTTCTGGATGACCGAGTAGTAGACCTTGCCGGTCGTCACGTTGTGGTCGCGCGTCACCCGGCCCGATGTGAACCGCTCGTAGTGGCCGAGGTCGAGATCGGTCTCGCCGCCGTCGTCGGTCACGAAGACCTCGCCGTGCTGATACGGGCTCATGGTCCCGGCGTCCACGTTGATGTAGGGATCCATCTTCTGCAGCGTCACGCGAAACCCGCGCGCCTCCAGGAGCGCCCCGATCGAGGCCGACGCCAGACCCTTGCCCAGAGACGAGACGACGCCACCGGTCACGAAGATGTATTTCGGGACCAACTCATCCTCCTCTCGCTAACCATTGTCTGACATGCTCCTCCTCCATGGCGCGGCTCGCCAGGGTCCCGTCGAGGCGAGCGTCCCTCACCTCGGCGAGCACACGCGCCACCGCGGGGCCGCGCGGAACACCGAGCGCGACGACGTCGTCACCGTTCAGGGACACCGCGCGCGGGTCGAGGCCCACGAACCAGTCGAGCGCCTCGCGGAGGTCGTGCGCGCCCGTCAGCCAGAGCCAGGCGAGCTCCACCGGGGCGCATGCGCGGAGCTGGCGCGCGCGCGCACTGTGCGCCGTGGCCCGGGCGAGCCGCGCGGCGAGCGCTCCGCCGGTCGCGAGCGCCCGCTCCAGGATGGCCAGCGGCCCGCCCGAGAACCCGAGTCGGGCGAGTGCTGCAGCGGCGACCGCCGACGGCTGGCCGCCGACGATCGCGAGCCCGGCGAGTCCGATGGGGTCGACCTCGAGGCCGCGCCCGCGCGCCCAGGCCAGCGCCCGGGGAAGCTCGCCCAGACGGCGCCTGTTCGCCGCGGTGAACCGGTAGCCGGGGTCGAGCAGGCGGAAGGCCCCGGAGCGCCCGAGCCCGGCGAGGATGTGCCCGGCCTGAGCCTCGTCCAGGACGCGCACGAGCTCGGCGGCGATCCGCCGGCCAGACAGCGCGGGATACGGGGCGAGGCGCAGCGCGAGCGCCTGCGCCCGGGCCGTAGACGGGTCGTGAGCCAGGCCGAGGCGGGCGGCGTACCTCGCGGCACGGAAGATGCGCGTCGGATCCTCGACGTAGGAGAGCGGGTGGAGAGCACACAGACGGCGCCGCGCCAGGTCGAGGCGCCCGCCGAGCGGGTCGACCAGGTCGAACGCTCCCGAGGACAGCTCGATGGCCATAGCGTTAACCGTGAAATCTCGCCGCCGCAGATCCTCGCCGATCCCCGCTGGCATCACGCGCGGGAGCGCCCCGGGTGACTCGTAGCGCTCCGACCGCGACGTCGTCACGTCGATCCGTCCGAACGCACTCGTTGCGATCGACGCCGTCAAGAATCGTCGGTGCTCCACGACTGAGCCGCCGACCGTGCGCGCGAGGCGGCGAGCCACGGAGACGCCGTCGCCCTCGATGA
>QHSV01000056.1 GCA_003221655.1 Candidatus Rokuibacteriota bacterium | reverse complement strand
CCTCGAACAGCCGGCGCCGGTCGTACACCGTGCCGATCTTCGGGGCGAGCGCGGCGCGATACGCCTCGATCCGCTCGCGCACGGGGGGTCCGAACGTCTGGAGGTGATCGAACAGCGCCTCGACGTCGGACCGGAGAAACGCGATGATGGATACCTCGTCGCCCGAGTGCAGGTGGTTCTGGATCTTCCCGACTTGCTTGTCCACACGGTAGAGCAATTCGTGGAGCCCGGGGAGCCGCTTGGCGTCGTGCGCCGCGCGGACCACGTCACGGGCCAGCCCGAGTTGCGTCAAGAGATCGGCCTGGATCGCGAGGCTCCGCTGCGTCGATGAGCCTCGGATATCGGACAGCGCGTAGAGCGGATAGATCCGCTCGAACACGATCGGCTCGATCTCGACACCCGCGTCGTCGGCGTCCTCGGCCCGGTGTTCGATGCCCTTGAGGACGGCCTTGCGGAACCGCCACTCCACCACCGGATGGATCGCCGTGCATTTCTCCTTGATGAACGCCTGGATACGGGCGTTCAACTCCTCCATGCTGCGCTGGACGGCCATGGAGAAGAGCGGCAGGATCTGGTGGAGCTTCGGCAGGTGCGTCGCGTCCAGGTCGCCGGGCCGCGGCGAGCCGAGCTCGAGCGTGCCGATCACGCGGCCCTGGTAGAGGAGAGGCGCCACGATGATGTTGCGGAGCCCGAACTGCAGGAGGTCGTCGTCCGCCGGCGTCCGGTCGGGCATTTCGGCCAGGTCCTCGACGATCAGCGGGCTCTCCTGGACGACCGCGCGCTCGTAGACGGACCCGCGGAACTCGTCGACGGTGTGGTGCCGGGAGTCGGCGAAGATGCAGGCGTGCTCGCACTCGGCGCCGTAGTTGAGGACGAGCACCTGGTCGCCGTCGAGGGCGGCGAGGCCAAACCGCAGCTCCGGCCGCCGGAAGAGCGTCCGGAGCTTCGCCTGGAGCGCCCCGAAGCGCGTGCTGGACACGATCGACTCCTTGTCGATCAGGTCTCGCTCGAGCGAGGACAGCACTTCCTGATCCGTCACCTCGATGGCCCTGAAGACCGTGAATCCATGGAACACGAACCGCTCGGGCGGGAGGACTTCGCGGAGCAGCTCGGGATCCAGGAGATCGCGGCGCAGGCGGCGCCGCACCTCGTCCGTCAGCGTCGGAATGGTCCCGACCGGCTTGACCTCGACGAATCGCCAGTCGAACTCCATCTTGAAGTGGCGGTCGAGCCCTGTCTCGGGATCGGGGACGGTGAGGATCAGTGGATAGTCCACGATGAGATCGACGCCGTACACCCGCTCCAGGACGAGCGCGTAGGCGAAGAACAGCCGCATCGCGCTCACCATCGGTGGGTCGAGGTTCACCCGGCCGCGCAGCGTACCGTCCTCGCCGCGGAGGAGCTGGTCGAAGGGCGGAGTGGCGTAGAAGCTCTTCAGCTGGAACGGGACCAGGACGGCGGAGAACTCCTGCTCGAAGAACGCCGGCGCAAAGATACCGGCCATGAGCAGATCCACGAGCTGGCGGTGGCGCTCGATCACGCCGAGGTCTGTGATCGGGACCATCAGCTCGGGCACCTGCTTGACCTGCTCGCGGACCATCCGCACGAACGTCCCCTTGGCCGAGGTGTCGTCACCGAACTTCTTGCCCCAGAACGCGAGCAGCGGCGCCAGGCTCAGCTCGGTCTTGAAGGGGAAGCCGTTGGGATCGGCGTGGAGCGCCGCCTGGAGGTCGGCCGACCGTGCCGGGAGACTCTGGGTCAAGCTGAGCATGACGCTATTGTAGCAAGCCCCGCCAGCCGGACCCGAGGTCGGGTGGTGTAGAATCGCGCGATATTCGATAAGGGAGGCGTCAATGGAACATCGCACGCTCGGCCACAGCTCGCTCTCGGTGCCGGTGCTCGGCCTAGGTTGCATGTCCATGTCGGGGACGTACGGTAAGGGTGACGACACGCAATCCATCGAGGTCGTCCACCGCGCCCTGGACCTGGGCGTCAACCTCTTCGACTCCTCCGACGCGTACGGCTTCGGCCACAACGAGGAGCTCCTCGGGCGCGCGATTCGCGGGCGGCGGGACCAGGTGGTGCTCACCACCAAGTTCGGCCAGGCGCGGACGCCCGAGGGGCGCGCGATCGTCAACGGCCGGCCCGAGTACGTCGCCCAGGCCTGCGACGCGAGCCTCAAACGCCTCGGCGTGGACGTCATCGACCTCTACTATCAGCACCGCGTCGACCCGAGCGTACCGATCGAGGACACGGTCGGCGCCATGAGGCGGCTGATCGAGCAGGGTAAGGTCCGCTACCTGGGGCTCTGCGAGGCCGCGCCCGCGACCATCCGTCGCGCGCATCAGATCCACCCGATCAGCGCGCTCCAGAGCGAGTTCTCGCTGCTCTATCGCGTCGAGGCCGAAGCGACGCTGCCCACGCTGCGCGAGCTCGGTATCTCGTTCGTCGCCTACTCACCGCTCGGTCGCAGCTGGCTCTCGGGCCGCGTCCAGCGGCTCGACGACATCCCGCCGGACGACCGACGGCGCGACCATCCACGCTTCCAGGTGGCGAACTTCGCGAAGAATCTCGAGCTGGTGCGCCGCATCGAGGCGATCGCGAAGGAAAAGCACTGCACGCCGGCGCAGCTCGCGCTCGCCTGGCTCCTGGCGCAGGGGCCGGACGTCGTTCCGATCCCGGGCACCAAGCGGAAGGACCGGCTCGAGGAGAACGTGCAGGCGCTGGACGTGCGGCTCGACGCACGCGACACGGAACGGATCTCGGCGGCGATTCCGACCGGGGCTGCCGCCGGCCCGCGCTACCCCGAGGCACAGCTGAAAGGCGTGCACATCTAGTCGGGCGCCCCGGGGCGATCGCCGGTCTGCCCGGAGGGACCGCTCGACTTGTTGAGGTCGAGCATCTCCGGCAGGTTCTTCAGCTGTTCCGCCTGCTCGAGCCGGTTGATCCGGTTCATGCGCGCCACGACGTCCCGGATCCTCTCGAGCGCTTCGAGCATCGCCTCGATGCGGCTCTCCCAGCGGGCGCCGACCTCCCGCGCGAGAAGCTGGATCTCCCCCCAGACGACGGTGAGCGGATTGTTGATCTCGTGGGCGGCTGCGAGGGCCAAGCTCGCGACGGACCGAAGCGCCGTCGCCTCCCGGAGCGCTGCTTCCGCTCGTTTCTCCTCGGTGATGTCGCGCGCGATCGTGGAGGCGCCGATGACCTTGCCGGATGAGCTCCGGATGGGGGACACCGCGACCGACACCTCGACAAGCGTGGCGTCTTTCCGCCTCCGCACGGTCTCGAACGGCTCGATGTGCTCGCCCCGCTCGAGCCGGGCCAGGACGCGGAGCATCTCGTTCGGGCGGTCGGGCGGTATGATGATCGAGTTCGGACGGCCGACGGCTTCCCCGGCCGAGTAGCCGTAGAGGCGCTCGGCGCCCGCGTTCCAGCTCGTGACGACGCCGCCGAGCGTCTTGCTCGTGATCGCGTCGTCCGAGGACTCCACGATGGACGCGAGGCGGGCGAGCGCGGCCTCGTCCCGTTTCCGCTCCGCCACCACGGCGGCGATCAAGAGGCTCATCACGGCCATCGTGCCCAGGAAGGCCTGCAGCAGCATGAGCGATTCGTTCGGCGGCCCGTCGGCGAAGGGACCGAGGCCGTGCACCGTTCCCCAGGTCGCGAGCCCGGCCAGCAGAGCGATTGCGGTCGCCGTCCCTTTCTGGCCGAAGCGAAACGCCGCCCATATCAGGGGGGGGACACACAGGAAGCTAAGCGCCTCTCCGCTGATTCCGCCGAACACCAGGGCGCTGACGATGATCACCACCGCGAGCAGGCCCACGCCCTCGAGGAGGCGCGCCCGGCTCCAGGGAACGCCGCCGCGCACGCACCAGAGAACCAGGATCGGTCCGACGACCAGCGCGCCCACTGCGTCACCGAGCCACCACGTGAACCAGATCGAGCCGTAGTCGCGCCAGTGGGCGTAGCCGGCGAGCGTCAGGCTGGTCACCCCGATCGTCGCGCTCACGGTCGTGCTGAACAGAGCGGCCAGCAGGACGAACTTGAAGACATCGCGCGACCGGTCGAAGACGTTTCGGCCATTCGCGAACCGCCTCACCAGGTCGGCGCCCAGATGCCCTTCGAGGGTATTGCCGATCGCGATGCCGATCGAGGTGACGACCGAGCCGGCGGTCGTGACGTTCACGAGGAACGCGCCGACCAGGATGGCGGGCCACACGCGCGATCCCAGCACCAGGAATGCGGCGAACGCGATGCCGGTGGGCGGCCAGACGGGCGAGGCGTTCGCATGGACGAACGCCAGGCTGAGCCCGAACTTGCCCGCGACGAAGTAGGACAGCGTTAGGAGGGCCAACCACCAGAGCGCGACGAGCCCCCGAGGCTTTGTCATCGTCGACTCCAATACGATGCCCGCTCGTCGGGCCCCTGCGGCCCGCGCCGGTAATCCCTGGTATTTCCAGCTTACACCAGTTCGAAGCCTCACCGACTCGTGTACGCTAACCGCGGTCGTCTGTCGTGGACGACCCTCGGTCGCCCGTGGACGACCCTCGGTCGCCGCTT
>QHSV01000055.1 GCA_003221655.1 Candidatus Rokuibacteriota bacterium | reverse complement strand
CCGAGCGGACGACATGCCGCCACTCGTCATGGAACATCTGCACTTCGAGACCGATCACAATCCGCTCGGCGTCCGCGGGGTCGGCGAGGGCGCCACGGTGCCGCCCACGGCGGTGATCGCCAACGCGGTGGCCGACGCTTTCGAGGGACGGCTCGACATCCGGAGCCCGGTCTGCACGCCGCAACGGGTGTACGCGTTGCTGTGCGAGGCGGGGCTCGCGCCGCAGTGAACACTTAGAAGGAGGAACTCATGGCACGGCTGACACCGATCACCAGCAAGGACCAGGTGGCTCCCAAGGACCAGGCGATCGTCGACTCGATCGTCGCGAGCCGCGGCGCGCTCCAGGGACCCTTCACGATGTTCCTGCACTGCCCCGAGCTGGCCGGTCGCCTGGCGCATCTCGGCGCCTTCGTCCGGTTCGAGGGCTCGCTCGACATGCGCGTGCGCGTCCTCGCCGCCATGACCGTGGCGCGCGAGCTGGAGGCGGTCTATGTCTGGGGCGCGCAGACCGGCGGCGCTCGCCGACTGGGCGTGCCGGAGTCGACCATCACGGCCATCCGCGAGAACCACAGCCGCGGCATTCCGGCCGAGGACGCGCAGATCGTCGAGTTCACGCGACAGCTCATGCGCAAGCACCGGGTCGACGACGCGACGATGAAAACGCTCATCGGGCGGTTCGGCAACGACGGGCTGATCCAGCTCACCGGCGCGATCGGCTACTACGGCATGCTGTCGATGACGGTCAACGCCTGCGAGCTCGAGGCGGCGCCGGGCGCCGAGGTGTTGAAGGTCTAGCGCGGCAGCTCGATCTTTCGCGTCACCGAACTTCACACCGGGAGAGGACCCATGAGGCCATACGAAGGGATCAAGATCATCGACATCACGCACGTGCTGGCGGGGCCGTTCGCGGCCTATCAGCTGGGGCTGCTCGGCGCCGACGTCATCAAGGTCGAGCACCCGAAGGACTACGATCAGAGCCGCGATTCGGGCGGCGACCGCGCCCTGAACCGCCAGCAGATGGGGACGGGCTATCTCACCCAGGCCTCGAACAAGCGCGCGATCACGCTCAATCTGAAGCACGAGAAGGGGCGCGAGATCTTGAAGCGGCTCGTGAAGGACGCGGACGTGCTGGTGGAGAACTGGCGGTCCGGCGCCTTCCCCGCCCTGGGCCTGGGCTGGGACGATCTGCGCCCGCTCAACCCGCGCCTGATCTACTGCTCGATGACGGCGTTCGGGCAGGAAGGTCCGCGTGGGGAACAGACCGCCTACGATCAGCTGATCCAGGCCACGTCCGGCATGATGGCCATGACGGGCACGGCCGACGTGAACCCGATCAAGACCGGCGCGCCGGTGATCGACTACGCCACCGGCACCATGTGCGCCTTCGCGATCTCGGCCGCGCTCTTCCAGCGCGAGCGCACCGGGCGCGGCCAGTACATCGACAGCGCCATGCTCGACGTGTCGCTCATGCTGATGGGCTCGCACATCACGTCGTACCTGCGCACGGGCCACGAGCCCAAGCCCAAGGGCAATCGGATGGACCGCGCCAGCAGCCAGCTCTACCAGGCCAAGGACGCGCCGCTGATGATCGCCGCCGGCAACCGCGGCCAACACGAGCGGTTGTTCGACGCCGTGGGCCGACAGGACATCGCCGCGCAATCGAGCCACGACGAGCGCGAGCAGCTGTACGAGCAGCAGACCGCGGAGCTCGAGAAGATCATCGCGCAGCGCAGCGCCGACGAATGGGAGCAGTACCTGCAGTCACGCCACGTCCCCGCCGGCCGCGTGCGACGGCTCTCCGAGTCGCTGACCGATCCCCAGCTCAAGACTCGCGGGGTGCTCCACGAGCACCACACGATCGATGGGATCGAGGGTCCCGTGACCGTGCCGTTGGCCGCGTTCAAGTTCGCCGACGGCGGCCCGAGCATCGAGAGTCCGCCGCCTCGCCTGGGCCAGCACACCGACGAGGTGCTCGCGAGTCTGGGTTACTCGAACGCCGAGGTCGCGAAGCTGCGC
This sequence comes from Candidatus Rokuibacteriota bacterium, assembly GCA_003221655.1. Lineage (GTDB taxonomy): Bacteria > Methylomirabilota > Methylomirabilia > Rokubacteriales > CSP1-6 > AR31. The sequence goes on along the minus strand of QHSV01000055.1, from coordinate 2,491 downwards.
GAGGAAGGCGCGATCTGAGCCGCGGCGGGTGATGGCGCTGCCGCTATGGCAGCAGATCGGCCACAGCGATCTGACCGGGCGTGAAGGCAAGCGGCACGATCACAGCCGATGGCGCCAGCGCCCTGACGGACCGATATCGCCATCCGTAGATCGCCCGCGGGTCGGCACCCTCGTCTCGATAGACTTCGAGGACGCGATCGACGAGGTTTACGATCCAGTACTCTCGAATTCCTGCCCGTGCGTAGAGGCTGCCCTTGTGTTCGCGGTCGAAGTAGAGGCTCGAGTCCGCTACCTCGACGACGAGCGCGGGGCGCTGGGGGTGCGAATGGCGATAGTCGGCGGGATTCCCCGGTACGACGACCAGATCAGGCTCGGGCTCGGATTCGTCGTCGAGTGACACGGGCAGCTGGATCCTCACGATCCAGCCGGGCGGCAGGATGGCTCTCACCGCGTAGTCAACGGCGCTGATGGCCGAGGCATGATAGGTGCCGTGCGGCTCCGCGACGACCAGCTGGCCCCCGATCAGCTCGAGCGGCTCGCCCTCGAACACGCCAAGATCTACGAGCCGGTCGTACTCGATTCGCTTCCAGCGCCGGAGCGTGAGCGGGGCTTGCACCATGCCCTCACTCTATCCGCTCCCGATGGCGCGATCAACGTCGAGTCGTGGATGCGCCGACGAACGCGCTATCATCCCCGCGATGACCGCGGATGCTGAAAGGAGCTGGCCATGACTTCCCTGCTACGACGGCTTTCGGTGGTCCCCCTGTGCCTCGTCATGACGGCGTTCGCGGCCGGGCCCGCGTCCACCCAGGCGCCGGCGCGCGGGCACGGCGCCGAAGCCCACGACATGGAGCTGGTCGGCCACGACGACCTGCAGGGCCGCTCGGCGTATCAGCCGACGATCCACCGGCAGAGCGGGCGCTTCATCGCCTACGTCGGCCATCACGGCGGGCGCGGGCGCAACCCGCTCACCGGCAGCGACGAGGACAACGGCACGTCGGTGATCGACGTCACCGACCCCGCGCGCCCGCGCTATCTCGACCACATTCCGGGCGCGCCCGGCGGCTCCGAGCAGGGCGGCGCGCAGATGGCGCGCGTGTGCGACCGGCAGAGCAAGACGTATCTGCTGCGGACCATCGGCAATTCCGTCCCCAACTCGGGCCACGAGGTGTGGGACGTGACCGACCCGGCGAAGCCGCGCAAGGTGAGCACGGTCGTCTCGGGGCTGACCGCGACGCACAAGAACTGGTGGGAGTGCGACACGGGGATCGCCTACCTGATCTCGGGCGATCTCGCCAAGGCGGACCCGCTGCAGCTCGGCCCATCGGGCTGGCGCACGTGGCGGATGACGAAGATCTATGACCTCAGCGATCCTGCGAAGCCCGTGTTCGTCCGCGACTTCGGCCTGGCCGGCCAGGAGCCCGGCTCCACCGGGCTGATCACCGTCGCCCACGGCGCCCACGGGCCGATCGTGCTCGGCAACCGCGTGTACTTCGCGTACGGCACGAGCGCCGATGGGGCACTGCAGATCGTCGACCGTCAGAAACTCTTGACCGGCCCGAAGGAGCCGACCGCGGCGAACCTCAACGCTCCCGAGATCAGCCGGCTCTACATGTCGCCCAACTGGGGTGGCCACACGGCGTTCCCCGTCCTGGGCATGACGATCGGCGACTGGGCGCCCAACACCAAGGGACGTGTGCGCGACTTCGTCGTGCTCGTCTCGGAGTCCATCGCGAACGAGTGCCGCGAGTTCCGGCACGCCACGTTCATGGTCGACATCACGACCGAGACCCGGCCGTTCTCGGTGGCCACGTTCGAGGTGCCCGAGTCGCCCGGCAACTTCTGCCGCCGGGGCGGACGCTTCGGCCCCCACTCGAGCAACGAGTCCTTCGCGCCGATCTTCTACAAGAAGCTCGTGTTCATCGCCTACTTCAACGGCGGCGTGCGAGCCATGGACATCCGCAATCCCTACGCGCCGCGGGACGCCGCGTTCTACATCCCGGCGACCACCGAGCGGACGGCCGAGCGCTGCGTGACGAACGGGACGCGGAGCTGCAAGGTGGCGATCCAGACCAACAACGTCGAGGCGGACGAGCGCGGGTACGTCTACCTCGCCGACCGGGCCAATACGGGGCTGCACATCGTGAAGCTCACCGGCGAGGCCGCGAAGATCGCCGGCGCCAACTGACGTCGGCGCCCGCTACGCGAGCGAGCCGACGCCCACACCGGGAAGAACGGCGACAGCTGAAGCGCCCGCCAGTCGCCCACGAAGCTCCTTCCGGAGGGCCGCCGGCCGCCCTCGCAGGGTCTAGTGCTCCGCCAGGGGCACGAGCGCGTAGAGCCGCGGTTGATCCCCGACGACACGGGTAATGTGCCCCTGGCCGGTCAAGTCTTCGGCCAGCACCACATCACCGGGCCCGACGCGCGCCACCGTGCCGTCGCCGACCTCGATCTCGGCGGTGCCCGAGAGCGAGATCGAGTACTGCCGTCG
>QHSV01000054.1 GCA_003221655.1 Candidatus Rokuibacteriota bacterium | reverse complement strand
ACTCCCGCAGATCGACCTGGCCCTCGACTCGCGCCTGGATGAGGTGGTCGCAATGGATCGTGGTCGGTACCGCGACTCTGAGTCGCCGGGTTTGCATGAACTGGAGCATGGCGGTCTGTCCGAGCACGTCCTGCAAGACGACGCGGTCGGGACGGAGCAGGAGATAGCTCTTGCCGGGCTCCATCTCCTGGTGCTCCGGGTCGTCGAGGTGGCCCAGCAAGACCTTGTCGGCCAGGGTCAGGGGCCTGCCCAGTCGGCGGCGGACGATCGCGAGATTGCGCTCCATGGTTTCATAGACCTTCGCGGCCATTTCAGGAGTTGATTCGATCGTCACCATGACCGATGTCCTCCGCCCACAGGGTCGGTTGCGCCTGGATGAATTGTGCCATCAACTCCCGGCATCGTGCATCCTGAACAACCTCTACCGCCACCCCGCGGGAGCGCAGCAGATCTTCCTCCCCGAGGAAGGTTCGGTTTTCACCAACGACGACCCGGGGGATGCCATAGAGGAGAATCGCGCCGCTGCACATGGCGCAGGGCGATAGTGTGGTGTACAGCGTGCACTCGCGATAGACCTGCGCCGATCGGCGGCCGGCGTTTTCCAGCGCGTCCATCTCGCCGTGAAGCACGACACTCCCGCGTTGTACGCGCCGATTGCGACCGCGCCCGAGAATTCGTCCGCGATGCACCAGGACGGAGCCGATGGGGATGCCGCCCTCGGCCAGACCGCGCTCGGCTTCCTCAACGGCGGCTCGGAAGAACTCGTTCATTGTCTTTAGCTGGGGGGCCTCGAAGGGTCCCAGGCGGCTGCCGGCTTCATCGCCCGTCGTCGTCGGAGCCGGTCAGGGGAACGCACGCCTCGGGGGCCACCGCCAGCGTCACGGCGTCGCCGCCGCCGAAGCGCGCCGGCGGCGGCGTCGTCACACGCAGGACCACGTCGCTTCCGTTCACCTGCATGTGATAGTCGACCGCGTCCCCAAGGTAGCTCGTGCGCTGGACCGTAGCCGCGAGGATGTTCGCTCCGGCCGGCGCGGCGCGCGACGGCACGACCGGCTCGATCTCGTGGGGACGGATGGAGATGACCACTGGAGCGCCGGGGGCCATGCCGTGCGAAGCAAGACGGAGCCGGAGGGCGCCTCGCGTGGCGACTCCCGGCTCGGCCGCCACAGCGTCAAGGAGGTTAGTCCTGCCGATGAACTCGGCGACGAAGCGCGTCCGCGGGCGCCGGAAGAGATCCTCCGCGGTCCCGACCTGCACGACGCGTCCACGGTGGAGGACCGCGACGCGATCGGAGATGACCATCGCTTCCGCCTGGTCGTGGGTGACATAGAGGGTCGTGATGCCGAACGATTCGTGAAGTCGCCTGATCTCGAATCGCATTTCTTCGCGGAGATTTGCATCGAGGTTGCTGAGAGGCTCGTCGAGCAGGAGAATCTCCGGCTCCACGACGAGAGCCCGCGCCACGGCGACTCGCTGCTGCTGGCCACCCGACAACTCTCCCGGATAACGCGACTCGAAGCCGGCCAGCTGGACTATCCGCAGCATTTCCACCACTCGCCGGTCTCGGTCGACCCTGGACACACCCGCCTTGAAGCGGAGACCGTAGGCGACGTTCTGCGCCACCGTCATGTGAGGCCAGAGAGCATAGCTCTGGAAGATCATCGCCATCCGACGCCGCTCCGGTGGCACGACGCTCGTCGGGGACGAGAGGCACCGCTCGCCCACCCATATCTCACCGATCTCCGGCTGGAGAAAGCCCGCGACCAGCCGCAGCGTCGTCGTCTTGCCGCAGCCCGAGGGTCCGAGGAGCGAGACCAGCTCGCCCGGCTTGACGTCCAGCGAGAGGCTCTCGACGGCGGCGACGTCGCCGTAGCGCTTGGTCAGCGTCTTGATGACGACGCCGGGCATCAGGTGTGGGGTAGGGCCACTGGCCGGGAAGCACCGACCATCGCGGGGAGATGGGTGGAGATCGGGGGTCTAGCGCGCTCGATGCGCGGGTGGCTTCAGCCCGCACTCGCAGATCTTGTTGAGCAGCGTCTTGTAGCTGACCTTGAGAATGCGCGAGGCCTCGGCGCGATTCCACCGCACGTGCTCGAGCACTTCCTCAAGGGCTTTGCGCTCGGCTTCTCGGGCGCCGCGCCGCGCGATCTCCCGCAGGCCCTCGGTGACCAGCGGCCGCGTCGCCGCGGCGTGCCCATTCCGACCCCGCGTCACCAGGGCCTCGACCGCCTGCTCGCCATCCGTCAGGACGACCAAGCGGCGCATCATGTTCTCCAGCTCGCGCACGTTGCCCGACCACGAATATTCCGTCAGCCGGGCCATCGTCTCGGGCAGAAGCTGCTTCTGCCGCCCGTACTGCGCGTTGAACTTGGCGAGGAACCACGACGCCAGCCCCGGAATCTCTTCCCGCCGCTCCCGCAGCGGGGGCACGCGGATCTCCACCACGTTGAGCCGGTAGTAGAGGTCTTCCCGGAACTCCCCGCGCGTCATCGCCTCCTCGAGGTCTCGATTCGTGGCGGCGACCACGCGCGCGTCGACGTCAAGCAACCCGTTTCCCCCCACGCGCGAGAACCGAAAGTCCTGCAGCACGTGGAGGAGCTTGGCCTGCAGGGCCAGCGGCAGCTCCGCGATCTCGTCCAGGTAGATCGTGCCCTTGTTCGCGTATTCGAATTGCCCGGGCTTGCGCCGGTGCGCGCCGGTGAAGGCGCCCTTCTCATGGCCGAAGAGCTCGGACTCGAGCAACCCCTGCGGGATCGCGGCGCAGTTGACCTTGATGAACGGCCCGGCGTGGCGCGCGGACGCTGCATGGACGGCGCGGGCAATGAGATCCTTGCCCACGCCGCTTTCCCCACGGATCAAGACCGTCGTGTCGGTGTCGGCGATGCTCTCGATGACGGAGCGGATCGCCCGCATCCGGGGATGACCGTCGAAGAGCGGAGGGTGACTGACAACGTCTTTCACATCCTGCTGTGCCGGCGGTCTATCCGCCGATTCGATGTGATCGACACTCACGAAAACCCTCCAGATTCCGCGGGTTTCCGGACACCGCGGACCTTTCGTTCCCGAGGGATCCTGAGTATGCCACTTCACAAGATACCTGTCACGTGGAAAAAATTTTCCTACCCGACGATGATAGGATGTCGCGCGGATCAGGGAGGAGGGAGCGATGAAGCTCCTCTTGATCGAGGACGACGAGCACGTGGCCCAGGTGCTCGCGGAGGCCTTTGCGTCCCAGGGCCACGCCACGGCCATCAGGTATACCGGGGAAGACGGCCTCGCCTATCTCACGCGCGAGCGCCCGGACGCAGTCGTGCTGGACATTCGCTTGCCCCGGCTCAACGGCATCGCGGTTCTACAGCAAATCAGGGCGACTGATCCTGTGCTGCCGGTCATCATCATGACGGGCCTGGCGACGCCGGGCGAAATCGCTGAAGCTCGTCGTCTCGGTGTCACCGAGATCATCGAAAAGCCCGACATCTTGCGGCACTTCGGCGAGGCGCTCGCTCGCATCGCAAGCCGCGATCGACTTCAGGACGCGACGTAGAGCCGGTTACCGCCTTCCGCCTTGGCCCTGTCCATCAGGTCAACTGCCTGACGCAGCATGTCTTCAGCGCGAGTCGCCGTCCTCGGATAGCAGGCGCCGCCCGCACTCCAGGCGACGGTCTCGAGGCGCGCCGTCAGCCGTTCGAGGATCGAGGCCAAGTGGGTCGTCTCCGCGTCGACGAGCAGAAGGGACAGCCAGCCCTGAGCCCACGACGCCACTGCATCGGTGCCGCGGAGGAAGCGAGTGACACTTTCCGCGAGGGAGGATGAGGGCGGAGAAGCCTCCCCGTTCCCGGCAGAGGCAGGCTCGATGGCGAAGCACACGATCGAGACGCTGTACCGTAGTCGCTGGGCCTTCTGGATCTCGAAGTCGACGAGGAGTCGAAATAGCAGTTCGTCAACAAGCCACCCGCCACCGGCGGAGATGGGCCCGAACCTACGCCATTCGCTCACGATCAGGTCTTAAGTCCGCGAGGTGTCACGCTGTACTAGCAAACGCTGCGCCATAGGCCAGGATCGCGAGAAAGGGTTTCCGGAATAGAGAACACGGCACCTCTTCAAGCGCAGCCCGTGAAAGCGTTTGCAGAGAATGTGAACACGTGGGGGTAACTCGACGCAACTTGTAGGTGCGATCAAGCTCGCCTTCCGAAGGC
>QHSV01000265.1 GCA_003221655.1 Candidatus Rokuibacteriota bacterium | reverse complement strand
CAATACGTAGAAGACCGGCCGCCAGGTTTATGTCCCTTATGCTCCGCCTTGACTGCTTCGCCGCGGTCGCCTTGCCCGCCCACTTGATCTCCAGCAGCTTGACCACGTCAGAGGGCTCCACCTCCGCCACGCGGAAGTCGGCGAACTCGCCGGCGAGCTTGTCCTGGATCGGCCGTGCTCGGCGCGCACACCGGGGCGTGAGCTTCGTGAACGCCGAGGAGAGATCGAAAGTGGTGAGTGCCTCGGGCATCCAGCACGGGCGCGATGTCGGCCTCTTTTGCCCCGCCATCTCCCTTCGCCGTCATCAGCGGAAGATCATGTGGGTCGCCCTCGTGATCCGGCGCCATAGGACAGCCCCGACGGTGTCCGCCTGGACGCGCAAGTCGCGCACCCGCCGCCGGCTCGCGGGCGAAGGCGTTTGGGCGATCAGCTCGTCCCACGAATCTTCCACGGCAGCACTCAACCTGGCCAGATCGACTGGCGTGGCCCGGGCGAGATAGGACATCACCTCACCCAGGTGTCCGTACATCATGGCGTGAGCCAGTCGCCGGCCTCCAGTGGCAAAGTCCGGCATGTGCTGCCACGTTCCGGGCGCCAGCCGCACCCCGTTCGCCCGCGCTATCGGGCGGATTCGGACGGGATCGAGGATCGTGCTGTCGAGGTCGCGCAGGATCATGCGTGACGGCATGCCGTCTCGCAGCGCGACATACACGTTCTGCAGGTGTGGCTCGAAGGCCATGCCCCAGCGCGCATAAAAGTCGACCACGCCGCGCATGAGCACACGGCAGTAGACGCGGAAGAATGCGTATGCGTGCTCCGGGCGGCGGAGCTCCAACAGCGTGCGCGCCTGCCGCGGCCCGCACCAGAGGTTCAGCGCTGGGACCACGAGCTCCCCGGCGCGCCGGCGCACCGGCGCGCGGACGATCGCGGCGAGGTGCATGCCAATGAGGGCCTCGGGGTGGGCCATGGACGCCATGTCCCACTGGAAGGCCAGCGTGCTCTCTCCGCTGGCCCGCAGGAGGATGCGGGCCAGCGCCGAAAACGCGGTTGCATTCGCGCGATTCAAGGGGTAGAGGAGGCGGTCTTCCCCGGTCAGCGTGGCGGCGATCGGCAGCTTGACGTCGAAGCCGGTTCGCAGAATCCGGCACGTCCGCTGCGATGCGAGAGGGATCGCCTTGAGGGGCAGGTCGAGCACCGCGATCCATCGCCGTTTCACGAGCTCGCGCACGACTGGCGAGAGCTCGAGTTGCCAGGGGTGCAGCGGGATCACGACGTCCGCGTTCCGAGGGAGGGACAGGCCGGCCCAGGCACGAAAGCACGCCCGATGATCCGCATACGCCGTGGAGTCGAAGAGGCACGGCCGAGCGGCGACCAGCGTCAGGTCGATCGCCTCTCGGCACAGGTTCGAGCACCCAACCACCTGCTTGAGCGATGGCCCGAGCCGGAGCGCCGGGAACGGATAGTAGTGGTGGCCCTCGTACACGGGCTCGACGGCCTGCGCGCCGGCGTCGAGCCGGAGGCCGATGAGACGGTTCAGCACGAGATGGGCGAAGCTGTTGTCGAAATCCGCGACGAGCCGATCGAAATGCCGGGCGAGCTCCGAGGGCTCCAGGCAGGGGCGAAGGGCGTTCAGGAAGGCCCGGGTGTTGCGCAGCAGGCGCCGCCGGCCCGCGACGATCGTCCACGGAAATCCGGTCAGCTCGAGGCGTCGAAAGGGCAGCGGGCCACTGACCGGCGCCCGCAGCATCGGCTCGCGGCCGAGATCGAGGAACCACCGGCCGGCGTCGCTCTGCCACAACGCCGCGTGCGGCGCGAGGTCTTCCCGGTAGATCCCTTGGAGCAGCCGGGACACGGCGACGAGAAACGCGGCCTCGTAGGCGCGGGCGAGCCGGGCCCGGCCGATCCGGCGCTCGCCGGCCCACTGTCTCACGTCCCGGAGCGTCACGTCGCGCTGGACGCCGCGACGATCAGACAGACTCGAAGACGTTTCTTCCGAGGTCCTGGTTCGTGATCGCGTTGAAGTCGCTCATCCGCTCTTGCATGAGCCGCTTCACCACCCCGGCCTCGCCACTGCGCGCGAACTCGTCGATCAGCGCGGCGGTGTACGCGATGTGACCGATCTCGTCGAGCCGCAGGGCGTCGAGCAGGCGCGCCAGCCGACGCCGCCGCTCGGGGGCGCAGTAACCGAGCAGCACCGGCCGCTGAAGGAGGTGGTGCACGAGCGTCCGGATCTCCGCGATGTTCATCTGGATGAGATCGTCCAGGGTGATCGGGCTCGCGTACGGAGAGCCCTCATGGGGCTCGAGCGGGCTTCGCTGGGTATAGCCGGGGGACAGCGTAGTGAGCTGGGCATGGTGCTCATCATCGACCACGCCGGGGAAGGCGAGGTTCAGCATCGCCACATACGCTCGGGAGTGTCGGGACTCGTCGATCGCGTGTGCCCTCACCTGCGCGGCCACGCGAGCATCCGGCGTGCAGGCCGCCAGGTCCCAGAGGTGCCTGGAACCTTCACCTTCTCCCTCGGCATTCGTTATGAGCGAGAGCGCCATCCAGCAAGGGTCCGTGGCCGCGTCGCGGTAGATCTCGCCGTAGACCCGGGTCCCGAACGGGGGCGGCGCCTTCCGGCAGGCGGCGATCAGTGCGTCGCGATAGTGAGGCCACGCCTCCCCGCCATGCGCGCGGAGGGATTTCACGGTCAGCTCGGCGATGTTCAACGAACCGACCCTGACAGCGCGGACATCTAGACCGGGAGAATCGGCGATCGCCTCATAAACGGTGCGTTCCGCGCCACGAATCGGACGTAGGGGTCCTCGTTCTTCAACGACTTCAGGAATTTGTTCAGCGCGGCCTTGTTGATCTGGACCTTGCCACCCTTGAGCGCACCGACGACCTTCTCGGGGGGCTTCTTCCTGGCCTTCTTTGCTGCCATCGGTGAGTCCTCCTTCTGAGGCTGGGTCAGTCCGCCGTCGCGCACGGCACCCGGCGCTGTGTCGATGGAACGCTACGGTTACGGCCACGTCATGTCAAGCGCGATCGGAGGAGTCCGCGTTCGGGGGGGACACCGCGCTCTTCAGCGCCTGCACCTCGGCCTCGGCCTTCGCGAACCAGAACTGCATGCCCATCTCATGGAACATGCTCATCGCCGTCGTGAGATGTTCCGTGGCCGCCCGCCGATCGCCGGCTCGCCCGTGGAGCTTGCCGAGGCTGAGGCGGCAGCGAGCGACGAGCGGGCGCATGCCGAGCTCCGAGGCCAGGGCCGTGGAGGTGGCAAGGTGGGCTTCGGCCGCCGCCACATCCGTACAGTCGGGATGTGAAGCTGTCTCACCGAGGAGGCGGTGGGCCCAAGCCTCGTGACCGCGTTCCCCACGCTCGCGGGCGAGCGCCACGGCACGGGCGCCGCAGGCCCGCGCCTCCTCGACCCGGCCCGCGAGGAAGTACGCCTCGCCGAACCGCACCGTGCTCATCGAGTGCAAATATCCGATCCCGGCGGATGTGTACGCGGTCATGGCTTGCTGCAGCCAGGAAACGCCTTCCCTGACGCGTCCCGACCCCGCGTAGACGTGCCCCAGCGCCGCCATGGCGATCGGTGTCAAGTACGCGATGTTCCACTCGCGGGAGAGAGCGACGGCACGTTCGAGCGGCATGGTCGCCCGCATGAATTCTCCGCGAAGGTTTTCGAGGTGTCCGAGGTTCAAGCAGGCCCAGATGAGGCTGAAGGGGTGATCGAGCGCTTCCGCGAGCCGGACGGCCTCCTCTCCATGGTCGCGTCCCTCGTCGAACACTCCGAGCTCGGCGAGGGCGCGCGCGAGGAAGGCGCGCGACACCACCGCTGGATACGCAACGAGGCCGAAACGCTCGCGAGACAGATCGCCGGGGAGCGAGTCCATCAATGTCCGGCAGAGGCGTTCGGTTCCGCGATAGTCGCCCGAGAGAGCGCCCAGCCAGACGTGGTAGTACCGGCCGGCAACCTGGAGCGGGACATCGCTGAGAGACGCGCCGATGGCCTCGACCTGCTGGGCGAACGCGCGCACGTCGCTCGCGCGACCACCGGTGTTCAGGTGAAGACCGCTCATGTAGCCCAACACCGATCCGAGTCGGCGCTGATCGTTGGACGTCCTGGCGAGGGCTTCAGCCTCGCGGAGATACCCTTCGATCCTTCCCCATTCTGCCAGCGGGAGCAGAGCATTTCGAAGGTCGAAGCGAAGATCGATGGCCGACGTGCTCGGCCAGCCGGTCGGCATAGATCCGCTCGATGGTCTCCACGATCCGGACGTGGAGGGCACGCCGCCGGTCCTGGAGCAGGCTGCCGTAGGCCACGTCGTGGGTCAGCGCGTGCTTGAAGGTGTATTCGATGTCCGGGAAGATCCCGGCCTCGTACAGGAACTCCGCGGCCTGGAGGCGTCCGATCGCGGCGTACAGCTCGTCCTCGGCGAGCTCGGCAATCGCCTGCAGCAAGCCAAGCGGCACGTCCTTGCCGACCACCGACGCCGTCTGTAGGAGCGCCTTGTCCGCGGCGCCGAGCCGGTCGATGCGGGCGGCGATCACGGCCTGGACCGTCGCCGGGACCTGGATCACCGGCAGAGGCCGCGCCAGTTGGTAGGCGCCGCGCTCACCGGTGAGGGCTCTCGTCTCGACCAGCGTCCGCACGCACTCTTCCAGGAAGAATGGGTTACCCTCGGTCTGCGCGATGAGCACGCGCGTGAGCGGCTCGAGGCCAGCGTTGGATCCCAGCAACGCCGCGAGGAGCCGTTCGGCGCCTTCGGCTGGGAGGGGCTCCAGCCGGAGCTGCGCGTAGTACGCACGGTTCCCCCAGGCATGCTGATACTCCTGCCGGTAGTTCACGAGCAGCAGGAGTCGGGCGGCCGCGAGGCTCTCGACCAGCTCATCGAGCAGGGCCTGGGTTTCAGAGTCGATCCACTGGAGATCCTCGACGACGACCAGCAACGGCTGGACCTCGCTTTCCCGGAGCAGGAGCCGCCTCACCGTGTCCAGCGTGCGCCGGCGGCGCTGGGGCGGATCGAGCGTCGACCACTGCAGGTCCTCGGTCGGCACGTCGAGAAGCGACAGGAGCGCGGGTAGATGGCCTTCCGGCGCGCGATCCAGCGTCAAGAGCTTCCCCGTCAGCTTCTCGCGCACGGTCGGCGGCCCGTCGCGGTCTTCGATGCCGAAGTACCCCTTGAGGAGATCGACGATCGGCAGGTAGCTCGTCACCTTGCCGTAGGAGATCGAGCTCGACCGAAGGACGAGCCAGCCGTGGACGCGATGCGAGTGGGTGACTTCCCAGACCAGGCGGGACTTGCCCACGCCGGGCTCCCCCACGATGGCGATGACCTGCCCGTGGCCCGCCGCGGTACGCGCGAGCGCCTGGCGCAGGACCTCGAACTCACTCTCCCGACCGACGAACCGGGTGAGCCCTCGCACGGCCGCGGCGTGAAGCCGAGATCTGATAGGACCCGCGCCGATCATCTCGTAGACATCGATGGGCTGCTCCAGCCCTTTCACCGGGACCGGGCCGAGGGGCTTCACCTCGATATATCCCTCCGCCAGGCGCAGCGTGTCCGCGGTGA
>QHSV01000264.1 GCA_003221655.1 Candidatus Rokuibacteriota bacterium | reverse complement strand
ACCTACGGCGTTCGCGCGCTGCCGTCGAGCTTCCTGGTCGACCGCCATGGCTACCTCGCGGCGCTGGCGCTCGGCCCGCGCGCGTGGGACAACCGCGCGGCCCACGCGCTCGTCGAGGGGATGCTCGCGCAGTGACGAACGAGTCACTCGGCGTTGCCGTCGCGTTCACCGCGGGGCTCTTCTCGTTCCTGTCGCCGTGCGTGCTGCCGCTCTTTCCCTCCTACGTGTCGTTCATCACCGGCATGTCCGTCGCCGACCTCACCACGGACCTCTCACCCGTCGCGCGCCGGCGGGTCCTGATCCACGCGCTGGCGTTCGTCCTGGGCTTCTCGCTCGTCTTCGTCGCGCTCGGCGCCTCGTTCAGCGCCGCGGGGCAGTTCCTGCTCGACTATCGCGAGTGGATCCGCCGCATCGGTGGCGCGCTCATCGTGATCTTCGGGCTCTATATCATCGGGCTCCTGAAGATCGGGTTCTTCGGGCGCACTCAACAGTGGCAGCTCAGAGAGAAGCCCGCCGGGTATCTGGGCTCGCTCGCGGTGGGTATCACCTTCGCCATCGGCTGGACCCCCTGCGTGGGACCGATCCTCGGGGCCATCCTCTCGCTCGCCGGTACGGCCGAGACGGTCCAGCGCGGGATCGGTCTCCTGGTCGCCTACTCGGCGGGTCTCGGGCTACCGTTCCTGATCTCGGCCGCGGCACTCGGCCCCTTCCTGGCGTTCTTCAAGCGCTATCGCCCGTTCATCCCCGTGGTCGAGCGTGCGGCGGGAGTCGTCCTTGTCGTGGTCGGAGTCCTCGTCTTCACGAACTACTACGTCGTCTTGAACACCTGGGCGATCTCGCTCACTCCGGACTGGCTCCTCAAGCGGCTGTAGCCGCGTGCGCGTCCACGTCCGCGTTCCCGCCACCTCCGCGAACCTCGGCCCGGGCTTCGATGCCCTCGGCCTGGCACTCGCCCTCCACAACGAGGTCGTCGCCGAGGAGGCGCAGGGCGTGAGCGTGACGATCGAGGGCGAGGGCGCGGACCGCCTCGCCAGAGACGGGGACAACGTCGTCGCCAGGGGTGTCCGGCTCGCTTACGAGGCCGCGGGGCGAGCGTTCAAGGGTTGCGCGCTGGAGTGCGTGAACCGCATTCCCACCGCGCGCGGTCTCGGCTCGAGCGCGGCGGCGTGGGTTGCCGGCCTGGTCGCGGGCAACACGCTCCTCGGCTCGCCCCTGTCGAGGGACGCTCTGCTCGGTCTCGCGGCGCGAGCCGAAGGCCATCCGGACAACGTCGCGGCGGCGATCTTCGGGGGCTTGACGGTTTCGTGCACCACGCCGGAGGGAGTCACGGCCGTCGCCCTCCCCGTGCCAGAGAGCCTCGCGTGGGTCGTGCTCGTCCCCGACGTCACTAGTGCCACCGCCGAGGCGCGGGCGCTTCTGCCACGGTCGGTGCCACGCGAGGACGCTGTGTTCAACATCCAGCGCGTCGCGCTACTGCTGGCGAGCCTCCAGGCTGCGCGACCGGCGGTGCTCACGACGGCCCTCGAAGACCGGCTGCACCAGCCCTACCGCCTCAAGCTCTTCCCGTGGATGTCCGAGGTGGCCGCCGCCGCCCGGGCGGCCGGGGCACTCGGCTGCGTGCTCAGCGGCGCGGGTCCGTCGTTGCTCGCGGTCGTCGCCGGTGACGGCGCCGCCGTCGCCCGAGCGCTGGAGGTCGCCCTGCGGAAAGCAGGGGTCCAGGGCGCTGCGCGAGCGTTCGCCGTCGACTCCGCGGGCGCGACGAGCCAGCTCCTCTAGGTCGCCGGACCATTCGCGTCTCACCGCGCGCCACGATTGTTCTGGTCGTGTGGGTGGCGCTTGCCGTGGCCAACGGTCTCTACTTTTCCTTCTCAGTGTTCCTCGTCCCGCTCGTCGAGGAATTCCGCTGGTCGCGTGGGCTGACCGCCGGAGCTCTGTCGCTGTCGACGATCGTGCAAGGCCTGCTGGCACCGGTCGCGGGAATCCTGGTCGACCGGTTCGGGCCGCGGCGCGTGATCCTCACTGGAACCGTGCTCCTGTCCGGTGCGTCGCTCCTGGGCGCGACGGTCCACACTCCATGGGAGCTCTACCTTTATACGGGCGTACTCGCCGCGGGAGGGCTCGTCGGCCTCGGCCCGGTACCGATGGGCGTGCTCCTCTCGCGCTGGTTCTTGGAGCGGCGCGGGAGAGCGGTCGGCGTGGCCTTTTCGGGCATGGGCTTTGGGGTGTTCGTGACCGGCCCGCTGGCTCAATGGCTGATCGCGTCCCTGGGCTGGCGCATCGCGAGCGCCGTTCTGGGTGTGGGCGCCCTGTGCATCCTCGTTCCGATCGTCTGGGTCGGCGCTCGAGATCCACAACAGCGCCACGATGAACGAGCGGGGCCGGAGGCGCGCGAGAAGCGGGGCCAGCGACCCCGCTGGGCTGTTGATTCGACGCTGCGGCACGCGCTCGGAACGCGCGCGTTCTGGGCCCTCTGGCTCGCATACCTCTTCACGCCCCTGGCCGTCTTCCCCGTGACCACCCACCAGGTCGCGTTCGCAATCGACCGTGGCTTTCAGCCGCTGCTGGCGGCGGCCGTCTTCGGAGTGATGGGTCTCATGTCGATCGTCGGCCGCGTGAGCTTCGGCCTGGCGGCGGACCGGTTCGGCGGCGCTCTGGCCGCGACGACCTCGTTCGGGTGCACCGCCGGGGGCGTGCTGGCGCTGCTGGCGCTCGAGACCGATCCTCGCGCCGGCTGGTTGGTCGCCTACGCGGTCCTCTTCGGGCTCGGCTTCGGCGCCCGCGGGCCGATCATCACTGCCATGGCGTCCGACCTCTTCGGCGGCCGCCGCTTCGGCGTCATCTACGGCGCGCTCACTCTCGGCAACGGCCTCGGTGGCGCGATCGGCCCGTGGTTCGGAGGGATCGTCCACGATGTCATGGGCTCGTACCGGGTCGTGTTCCTCGCGTCGGTGATCTCCTGCGCCCTGGGGTCCACATGTTTCTGGCTGGCCGGACGGCGCGCGCCTTGACGGGGCCGAGCACGCGGTGCTAACTGGATCGACCATGAGTGAGGGCGTTCTCTCGGACCGCGAGCTGCGCGCAGCGGCCCGCGACGGCTGGATCGCCGCGCCGGGAGGCATCGAAGATCGGCAGTTCCAGCCCGCCAGCCTGGACCTCCGCCTGGGACCGAACGCGTATCAGCTCCGGGCGAGTTTCCTGCCGTTCCGCGAGACGGTGCAAAGCCGCCTCGGCGAGCGCGGCCTCGCCGACAGCGACCTCGTCATCGATCAGCTGCCCCTGACCGGCTCCGGCGCGACACTGCAACGGGGCTCCGTGTACCTCGTCCCCCTTCTCGAGTCGCTGGATCTGCCGGCGCACCTACGCGGCCGCTCCAACCCGAAGTCGACCACGGGGCGACTCGACATCTTCACGCGGGTGATCACCGACGCCACGCCTCGGTTCGACGAGATTCGCGCCGGGTACCGTGGCGCGCTTTATCTGGAGGTTTCGCCGCAATCGTTTCCCGTGCGCGTGCAAGTCGGCGCCTCGCTCAACCAGCTCCGCCTGCTTTGCGGGCGGAGCTCCATGTCGGATCCGGCGCTTGAGGCGCTGTACCGCGAGACACCGCTGCTCTACGACGACGACGAGCGGCCGATTCCGGCCGAGCGCGCTGCCTTCAACGACGGGCTCTGCATGGGCGTGGACCTCTCCGGGAGGCTGACCGACGGGATCATCGGCTACCGCGCGCATCCGAATCCACCGGCCGTCGACCTGGGCCGCACCGGGTTCTACGACCCGACAGAGTTCTGGGAGCCGATCAAGCGCCCCTCGCGCGACGCCTACATCCTGGAAGCTAACCGGTTCTACATCCTCCTGTCCAAGGAGCGCATCCGGGTTCCGCCCGAGTTTGCAGCGGAGATGGTGGTGTACGACGCCGGCGCCGGCGAGATCCGGACGCATTACGCGGGCTTCTTCGATCCTGGATTCGGCTGGGGGGACGGGACCATTCTGGGGACCAAGGTGGTTATGGAGGTGAGGGCGCGGGAGGTGCCGTTCATGGTCTATGACGGCCAGACGTCGTTCAAGGTATGGTTTGAGCGACTCCGCTCACGCCCCGAGCGCGTCTATGGTTCGGGCCTGGGCTCGTCCTACCAGCGCCAGATGCTGACCCTCAGTAAGCACTTCAAACGCTTGTGAGAGGGGGCGTGCTAAAATGCAGGCGGTAGCGGTTTGTGAGGTTTCGCCACAGGGTTCGTTGCCCCATGGAGGGCGAGATGGCTGAGCAGAAGAAGAAGGAAGTCCGGCCGACCAAGCCCGCTGAAGGCGGCGACGGAGCTGCCGCGAGCCCCGAGCTGGCCAAGAAGGGCAAGAAGATCAAGGAAGACATCGACAAGCTCCTCGACGAGATCGACGACATCCTGGAGGAGAACGCCGAGGAGTTCGTCAAGAGCTACGTGCAGCGGGGCGGCGAGTAACGAATGCCGATCTACGAGTACCGCTGCAAGCAGTGCGAGCAGGAGTTCGAGAAGTA
>QHSV01000263.1 GCA_003221655.1 Candidatus Rokuibacteriota bacterium | reverse complement strand
GCCGGCAGCAGCACGGCCGTCCCCAGTCGTACCCGCGTCGTGATGCCGGCGAGGTAGGCGAGCGTCGTCATCGGCTCGAGTCGCGGTTTGGCCACGATGCTGTCGCCGACCCACACGGCGTCGTAGCCCGCATTGTCAGCGAGCCGCGCCATCGTCCAGCACTCATCGACGGGAGGTCGTCGCGCCGACTGCATGACCACGCCGCGGGTGGGCACGAGGACACCCAGACGCATCGCTATTCTCCATGTCGTGGTAGATCCGGCGCCGGCCGCGTTTGAGCGAGGGGACTCTAGCACACCTGCGCGTCTTCTCGACCCCTGCGACTTCTCAGCCGAGGAGGTTGCGAACAGAAGCCAGCAGCCCGGCGGGGTCCAGCTCGAGGTCCGTCCGCCTCTCGGCGATCCGGCCCTGGCCGTCGACCAGCACCACCAGGCTGCCGTGGACGATCCGCTCGCGCGCGACCGCGTTGAGGCCGAAGGCACGGACCACGCGGGTCACGTCAGCCGCGGCGCCCGTCAGGAAGTGCCAGGTGGTGAGATCGATGCCGTAGGCGCTGGCGTAGCGGCGCAGCACGTCGGGGGTATCGGTGACGGGATCGAGCGTGATGGAGACGAAACGCACCCGTTCGTCGAGCTTTTCAGTCCGCGCCCGGGCCTGGACCCGCGCGAGCTGCGCGGTGACCAGAGGACACGCCTCCACGCACGTCGTGAAGACGAAGCTGACGACGAGGACGCGGCCCCGGAGACTCTCGGACCTCACGGTCGTGCCGGACTGGTCGACGAGCTCGAACGGCGGCATCTTCTCGCCTGGCTGTCTCGCGCAGGCGAACAGGAGCACGGCGGCGAGCACGGCCGCCAGCGGCTTCATGCGACCGCCACCACGGGCGCCCGCACGAGTCCTCTCGCGCGAGCGAAGATGGCCAGCACGATGAGGGCATACCCGGCCGGAATGAGCACGGGCTCGAGGCGCCCGAACCACTGGATCGTGGTGGCAGAGATGCCGGCGACGGCGAGTACCACGCCGAAGGACCCGAGCCCACAGTGCGTGAGCGAGGACACGCTGGCGCCGAGGAGGCCGACGACGCCGGCCCCGCTCAGCGAGCCCACCGCACCCCAGCCCACTGCCGGTCCACCGATGCCGAGGTAGAGCCCGACGAGCACCGAGAAAGACGCGAAGAAGAGCAGACTCGACCAGGTCAGCTCGAAGCTCCAGACGGCCGCGCCGAAGACCGGATGCCGCCGCCCGTACTCGAGGAGCGGCTCGCGTGCGATCAGCACGGCCACGTCGGCGGCCGAGGGCGTGAGCCGGACGACGCGGCGCGCGTTTTCCCACACCGGGTAGAGCCGAACGTGGTTGGGCGCGCCCCCGAGGCCGGCGACGAGGATGCCGAGGATCAAGGCCTGATAGAGAGCGAAGACGGTCAGCGTCGCTGCCACCACTGTCCACCAGCGCGTGCGCACGCGCGCGCTCAGCACCAGCAGCGCGCTCACGGGCGCGGTCTCGACAGGGTCCGGGCGCTCTCCTCCCGCACCTGGGCGAGGACGCGCGCCTTGAGCGCCATGAACGCGGGGCTCGTGATTATCTCGGCGGCGCGAGGCCGCGCCAGCTTCACCTCCACGAGATCGCGGATCTGGCCGGGGCGGCCCGTCATCACCGCGACCCGGTCGGCCAGGAAGAGTGCTTCGTCGATGTCGTGGGTGACGAAGAGGACCGTCGTCCGCACCTCACGCCAGACACCGAGAAGCAGCTCCTGCATGGTCAGCCGCGTCTGCGCATCGAGGGCGCCGAAGGGCTCGTCCATGAGCAACACGCGCGGCCGGTTGACGAGGGCGCGGGCGATGCCGACGCGTTGCTGCATGCCGCCGCTCAGCTCTCCGGGATACGCGTGCTCGAAGCCGGTGAGGCCGACGAGGTTCAGGTAGGCATGGGCCTGGGACTTCCGTTCCTTCTTGCCCACTCCGCGCATCTTGAGGCCGAACTCGACGTTGCCGAGCACGGTCTTCCACGGGAACAGCGAGTGCTGCTGGAAGACCATCCCCCGATCGGCCCCGGGCTGGGCGACGCTCTCGCCGTCCACCACGACGCGCCCGACCGTCGGCGGCACGAAGCCCGCCACCGCGTTGAGCACGGTGGTCTTGCCGCAGCCCGACGGGCCCAGCAACGCCACGAACTCACCCGGCGTCGTCATCAGCGTGAACCGCCGGACCGCCTCCACCGTCCGGCCGTCGCGGCCGAACACCATGCCGAGGTCGGTGATTTCGATGCGGCCGGCGGCACCGTTGGTCACGTTGCTCCCCTCACGTCCCGTCTTTCATGCGACGGGGCAGCCACGGCATGCAGCGCGCCCCCACCAGCCGGATGAGCGCGCTCGACAGCATGCCGAGCACGCCGATCACGAGCATTCCGACCACGATCTGCGAGTACTTCACGATCCCATAAGCAACCCAGGTGAAGTATCCGACCCCGAACTGCCCCGAGATCATCTCGGCCGAGATGAGGCAGATCCACGACACGCCCATGCCCACCGAGAGCCCCGTCACGATGGACGGCAGTGCCCCGGGGATGACGACCTCGCGGAAGATGGCGAGCCGGCCCGCGCCCAGGCTGGTGGCCGCGCGTACGAGCTGGCGGTCGATGCCCTCCACCCCGTGAATGGTGTTGAGCACGATCGGGAAGAACGCACCGAGCGTGGTGATGAACACGATGCTCGACCGCTCGGTGGGCCAGAGCATGATGCTGAGGGGCACCCACGCCACCGCGGGGATCGGGCGAAACAGCTCGATCGGCGGGAACAGCGTATCTTCGGCGAACCGGAACCAGCCGATGAGCAGGCCGAGCCCGACGCCCAGCGTCGTGGCGATGGCGAAGCCCAGCCAGATGCGCTCGAGGCTGGCGAGGATGTGCACGTAGAAGCCGGCACTGCCGAACAGCACCACCGCCTCCTCCAGGACCTCCGCCGGCGTGGGGATGTTCTGGAAGCGCACGTAGAAATCCATGTCCCACGTCGTCGCGACATGCCACGCCGCGAAGAAGAACCCGATGGACAGGACCCGGAGGGCGGGCCGTCGCCAGCCCTCCAGCCGCAGGAGCGCCTGCGTTGCCACCTGCGCAGCCGTAGCGCCGACGAACGGCGCGATGCCCACCTTCGGCGCGGTAGCCACCTACTTCGCGACCCCCAGCTTTTTCGCTTCCTCGAGCGAGAGGACCTTCCCGCCGTTCCTGGTCGCGAACGTCTCCGCTTCTTCCTTCCAGGCGAAGGCGACCAGCGAGGCGATCGCGGCCTTGCCGCTGCCGCCCGCGACGTAGAACGCCCGGTGGGCAAAAAGCTTGAGCCCGGTCGGCTGATCGAAGACGTAGGCGGCATTGACGGCCCGGCTCGTCTGCTCCGCGTCCCGCAGCGCGGTCATGAGCGTCGCCAGCGAGGCGTAGGGCTTGATGGGCTCACCCTTCACCCACAGTTCGCCCGCGGTCCGCGGATCCTTGATCGGCACACCGGTGATCGCGTCCTTGCCCTCCATGGGAGAAGTGCCGGCCACCATCACCCTCTGGTCCGTCGTGTAGTCGCGGCCGAGTTCGCGGTACGCCTGCCTGATGAAGCGGTCGTCGATGAAGCCCTCGACGTCCGCCTGCTTGATGATCCCCATCTTCTGGAGCACGGTCGCGTCGTACTTGAGCACCTCCACCCACTTCGGCTTGATGGTGGCGTCCAGCGTGAGGAAGCCGCCGCGCCCGAAGTAGAGGTAGAGCACCTCCTTGGGGATGGACGTCCACTGCTCCTGCTTCGTGGTCGCCTCCTCGGGATTCTTCGTGATCCACTCGTTGGCCTCGATGATGGCCTTGAGGTAGGCGACGACGATCTCGGGGTGCTTGCCGAGGAAGTCCTTGCGGATCACGGGACCGTGCAGGTAGGCAACCGACGCCTGGCTGCCGTCGAAGATCTTCCGCGCGAAGCCCTTGAACTCCATCAGCTCGCCCCACGGACAGAAGTCCGCGTGGGCGTCGATCTTCTTCTCCTGGATGCTGGTGGCGCCGATGGGCGGGCTCTGGTTGATCATGGTGAAGAAGTCCGGAGTGAGCCCGCGGTCGACCAGCGCCTTGAGGAGCATGCCGTGGGCCGCGGAGCCGAACGGCACCGACACCTTCTTGCCTCTGAGCTCCTCGAACTTGTGGATCGGCGCCTCGGCCGGCACCACGATGGAGTTGCCGGAGCCGTGCATGTTGTAACCGGTCATGGAAACGATGACCGAACGAAGGCTGTTGGTCTCCTGGAAGCGGGCGATGTTCACGAGAAGCGGGTAGTCACCCATCACCCCGATGTCGAGCTTGCCGGCCAGCATCTGGCTCG
>QHSV01000262.1 GCA_003221655.1 Candidatus Rokuibacteriota bacterium | reverse complement strand
GACCAGCGAGCCGCGCCACGCTCCGGGCGAGATCTCTCACGGCGCGGTGGCTCGCAACGAGCCCGAGCCCGACGGCGACCGACGGCAGTGACGCGAGCATCGTGACGGTGACGATGGAGACCACCAGGCTCCGCCGGCGCGCAGGCGATCTCAGGGTCAGACCGATCGCGACGCCGGTCGCGAGGGCGGCCGCCGCGAACACGATGGCGTTGATCCTGAAAACCGGCTTGAAGTCGTCGAAGGGGGGAACCGGCGCGGGCAGCCCGGCGGCAGCGCTCTTCTGCGCGGTGGCGTCGGTCGCGTCGATCATGACCGCATAGAGCCGCGAGCCGTCGCTCGTCCAGGCCAGCGCCAGGCTCAGCGCGATCGCCGCGAAGAGGCCGGCGTGGGCGAGCGCCAGACGCCTACCGGTATCGAGCGCCCAGCCGCGCGCGGCGAGGAGCGCGATCCCGAAAGAGGCCGGCAAGCCGTAGTGCGACAACCGGAAGGGCGACAGCGTCGTCATCCCGAGGACGCCCAAGACCCAGATCGCCAGCGCCGTCCACGCCACCTCGTCGGCATCGCGCCACGCCCGCCGGCGCAGAAGGGACCAGAACGCGACGCCAGCGGCGATGACCCACGGACCGGCGCCGAAGAGCGCGACCGCGAGAAACTGGAGCGCCGTCAACGGAACGTCTTCGTCGGCGAAGTGGCGGGCCCGCGCGACATTCAACACGTGGTTGTCGATCGCCGTGTACCAGCCGAAGCCGGGAGTATCCAGCTCGGTAACGATCCACCAGCCGAATCCGATGGCCAGGCACGCGACGACGCCCTGCCACGGCAGCCACGCGGCGACGGGCCGCGCGCGGCCGGCCAGGGCGAGGGCCACGCCGATCGCCAGCGGCGGCAGGAGGGCACCGAGCGGATCCTTCGCGAGCGCGGCGAACCCGAAGACCGCGAGGCCCGCGGCGCAGAGCCCGCGCCGTCGCTCGCGGATGCCGATGAGACAGAGCGCGAACCCTCCGGCGAGCGCCGCGAGGAACAGAGTCTCGGGGCGCACATAGCGGCCGTACGCGAAGAATCCAGTGCCGGTCAAGAGGGCGAGGCCCGCCACCAAGCCGCCACGCCAGCCGAGCAGGCTCGCACCGAGCCAGGCGGTGGCGCCGACGGCGACGAGGGCGGCGACGGCGGACACGGCGCGCGCCGCCGCCTCGCTCGGGCCGGAGACCGCGGACGCGAGGACGATCAGCACGTAGAGGAGCGGGGGCTTGTCCACATAGCGGACACCGTTCAGCGTGAGGGCGAACGGGTCTCGGGATAGCGCCAGCTCCCGCGCGATCTCCGCGTGCATTCCCTCGCCCGGATCGTCGAACGGTACCCCGCCGAGGCCCGCAAAGAGCAGCGGCGCGGCCACGAGCACCGCCAGGGCGGCTGGACGCAGCGCCGTCAGCCCGGGCTCCTCAAGTGCGTGAGACCAGAAACACGCCCGCAACGATCAGTGCGATGCCGGCCCAGCGGGGTGGCGACACCGCTTCGGCAAGCACGAGCCGGGCGAGAAGCGCGACGACGACGTAGTCGAGCGCGGTCATCGGCAGCACCTGGCTCACCTGAGCGCGCGAGAGCAGTGTGAGGTACATGACGAAGAACGCGGCCTGGAGCGCCACGCCGAGCAGCAGCCATGGATTCGAGACCGCGCCAACGATCATGGCGCCGACACGCGCTGCCGGCGCCTCGGTCAGGTCCCCGACCGTCCTCATCCCCTTCGACAGCATGACGTGGCCGGTACCGCCGACCAGCACCGCGATCACGACCAGGACCAGGGTCTTCAGCATTCGAGCTCCTCCCGCGCTGCCCCTACGACGATTCGAGCACGCCGCCGCGCAGCCGATACAAAGCACTCGCGCCCGCCGCGGCCTCCGGCCGGTGACTCACGACGACGACCGCGGCGCCGGCGCGCGCCCGCCCGCGGAGCGCGCCGAGGATGACGGCGCCGTTTTCGTCGTCCAGGTTGCCGGTCGGCTCGTCGGCGAGCAAGAGCGGGGGGTCGTTCAGGACCGCGCGGCAGAAGGCGACGCGCTGCTGCTCGCCCCCGGACAGCTGCGCCGGGAAATGGTCCATGCGGTCCACCACGCCGACTTCCTCCAAGAGCTCCCGCGCGCGCCGGCGCGTCGCCGCGCCCGAGCGCCCGACGTACCGCGCCGCCAGCAGCACGTTCTCGAGCGCCGTGAGCGACGGGAGCAACAGGAACGACTGGAACAGAAAGCCGACATACCGGCCGCGGGCCTGGCTTCTGGCGGCGCGCCCGAGCGCGCTGACTCGCGTGTCTTCGAACCACAGCTCGCCGCCGTCGCCGTCTTCCAGAAGCCCGAGGACGTTCAGCAGCGTGCTCTTTCCCGAGCCTGATGGGCCGGTGACGACGACGAGCTCGCCCCCCTTCACCGCGAGGTCGACGCCCGCCAGCACGCGGATCGGCATCCCCGATGGGGCCCGATACGACTTCACGAGGCCCGCCGCCCGCAGCATCAGGTACCCCGGCGGATCGCCTCGGCGGGCGAGACCGACACGACCCGTCCGGTGGCGTACGCCGCCGCCGCCGCGCCGAGCAGGATCGAGAACGCGAGGGCCCCCCCCAGGAGCCGCGGCGAGAAGTGGAACAATTGCTGCGCCCGCGCGACAGAACCGTCGATGGCCCAGCCGAGCACGAGCGCGAACCCGACACCGGCGAGGCCACCCACCAGCGTCACTGCGAGCGACTCGGCGAGCACCTCGCGCCCGAGCTGCAGATCGGTGGCGCCGAGCGCACGCTTGACGCCGAAGTCGCGGATCCGCTCGAAGACCGCGGCGGCCATCGTGTTCGCCAGCGAGAGGCCGCCGATGACGAAGGCGAGGACGCCGATGCCGGCGAGCAGCGCGGAGAAGAAGGCCGTGGACGAGCGCAGGAGCCGGCTCAACTCGCTCGGAAGCTGGACGTTGACGCCGGGCACACGGTCTCGGATCCGCAGCGCCACCGCGTCCGGGTCGTTGCCGTCTTGCCATCCGACCGCGGCGCCCGTGTTGAGATCGGACGCGGTCAGCGCTACGCCGCCCGACGCGAGCACCGTCCGGAGGAGACGATCCTTCGCGACCCACTGCGCGCGCGCGTCGGCGATCGGCACCAAGACGAAGCGATCGGGCGCCGTGAGCATCCGGTCCAGGACACCGACCACTTCGAATGACTCGTCCTCGAGCGTGATGTGGCCGCCCACGCCGAGACCGCGCGAAGCCGCGAATGAGGCCCCGACCACGGCGACGCGCTGGTCGCCCTCCCGGAGGGCCCGCCCGGCGCGCACGGGCAGCGTGCGGTAATGGCGGTTCGGCATCGGGACCGAGAGGTCCACACCGAGGATCAGCTCCTGCGTGAGCGTCATGAACTGCGAGGCCGATGGGTCCAACGGCAGCATGACCTGCGCCTGAACGCCCGATACTCCCGGCACCTCCGCAATGGCGCGGATCGCCGACGCCGGCAGCAGACCTCCGGCGGTGAACCCGGTCCCCATGCCCATCCCCCGCCCGGCGACGGAGATCTGACCGAGCACGAAGCGGTCGCCACCCTCGATGAAGCGAACGATGC
The DNA here is from genome assembly GCA_003221655.1 of Candidatus Rokuibacteriota bacterium. Classification (GTDB taxonomy): domain Bacteria; phylum Methylomirabilota; class Methylomirabilia; order Rokubacteriales; family CSP1-6; genus AR31. The sequence continues at coordinate 1,161 of QHSV01000262.1, read as the reverse complement.
GCTCACTCATCGCGCCGAGCGCGACCAGCCCCGCAACGCCGATCGCGATGCCGAGGATGGTGAACAGATACCCGCGAAGCACCCGCAGGGGCTTCACCACTCGAGCCGAGACTCCACCGGGCGGCCGGCACGCTGGCGCACCCAGAGGTTCATGCGCGCGGCGGCGAAGAGCACCGCGAGTGCGGCTCGCGTTCCCCACCCCACCCTCATGAAGGCGCCGCCCGAGAGCACACTGAGCACGGCCTCCAGGATCCAGCGCGTCTTCGGCCGCAGGAACACCTCGAAAAACGCGGGCTCGTAGTACTTGTGGATGAAGCGGAAGAAAGGCCGGAGGCCGCGCTCGACGGCCCGCTGATAGGGCGCGAACCGCGCAGCCGTAAACCGTCCATCCTCGAGCGCCCGGTCCACCGCCCGGGCGGCCAGTTCGCCCGTCTGCATGGCGATGTGGACGCCGCTCGAGAAGATCGGGTCCACGAAGGCGATCGCGTCCCCCACGGCAAGGAACCGGTCCCCGACGAGCGGGCCGTTCATGTACGAGAAGTTTGCGACCCGGTGGATTTCCGTCACGCGCTCGCCGCTGACCAACCGGTGGGCGACGCGCGGACACCGGCGGATCATTTCGGCGTAGAGCTCGTCGAGCTGCCCGGGCCATCCCCGCACGGTCCGCGCGTGCATGACGCAACCGAGGCTGGTCAGGTCGTCCGCGAGCGGGATCCACCAGAACCAGCCATCCTCGAAAACGTAGATGAAGATATTGCCCTCGTCACGGCCCGGGGCGCGCCCGGCGCCGCGGAAGTGCGCGAAGAGCGCGACCTTCCCGAGATTGGGAATCCGCTCGCGGTGTCCGAGCTTCGTGGCGATGAGCCCGTCGCGCCCACTGGCGTCAACCAGAAATCTAGCCCGAGCGGTGATCGGCAGACCATCGAGCCGCGCGGCCACCGACACGCCGTCGGCGTCGAACGCGACTGCCTCGACGGTGGCGCGCTGGCGCACGTCCACGCCGTGCTTCGCTGCGTGCTCGAGCAGCAGCGCGTCGAAGTCCGCGCGTCGGACCTGGTAGGAGTAGCTCGGCCAGGGCTTGTTCGTCAGGAAATAGAACGTGCGCTGGAAGTCGGACTCCTGGTCGTGGAACGTGGCGCCGTACTTCACCTGGAAGCCCCG
>QHSV01000261.1 GCA_003221655.1 Candidatus Rokuibacteriota bacterium | reverse complement strand
GTCCCGGTCATCGTGCTGTCGGCGCGCGGCCAGGAGCGCGACAAGGTCACGGCGCTCGACGCGGGCGCCGACGATTACGTGAGCAAGCCGTTCGGCGCGGGCGAGCTTCTTGCACGGATCCGGGTGGCGCTCCGGCACACCGCCGGAGCATCCCACGAGTCGGACGATGCCGTCTTCAAGGTGGGAGAGCTCCAGGTCGATCTCCTGCGCCGTCAGGTGCTGGTCGGCGACAAGGAAGTCCACCTGACGCCGATCGAGTACAAGCTGTTGACGATGCTCGTTCGCCACGCGGGAAAGGTCGTCACACACCAGCAGCTGCTCCGCGAGGTGTGGGGCCCCGCGCACACCGAGCAGGCCCACTACGCGCGCGTCTACATGGCCCATCTGCGTCACAAGCTCGAGGCACAGCCGGCCCGTCCCCGCTATCTTCTGACGGAGCCGGGCGTCGGTTATCGGCTGGCGTCCGAGTAGCCGTCGTGTTCCCGCGCCCGGGGGCGGTGGCTTGCCGAGTGTTCCAGAATGCGGTATCAGCGAGAGTCGAGGGCCAGCGTGCTCGCGCCATGCCACGCCGCGAGCCGAAGAGGAGGTTCACGATGCCCCGCTATCTGAAGATCGCCGCGGCTCAGATGGGTCCGAACCAGGACGGCACGCCGCGCGAGGCGATCGTCGAGCGGATGCTGGCGCTCCTCGACGAGGCGGCGCGCGACGACGTCGAGCTGATCGTCTATCCGGAGATGGCGCTGACGACGTACTTCCCCAAGCGCATCCGCCAGGACTTCGACCAGTTCTTCGAGACCGAGGTGCCGCCGAAGGCTCTCGAGCCTCTCCTGCGTCGCGCGGCCGAGGCGCGCGTCGGCGTGCACGTGGGCTTCTGTGAGAAGGCCGAGGGGAAATACTTCAACACGGCGCTCCTCACCGACCGCGACGGCCGCCTGTGCGGGACGTTCCGCAAGATCCACCTGCCCGGCACGAAGGCCCCTGACGGCTTCGCTCAGGTGCACGAGCCCTACTACTTCGCTCACGGCGACACCGGCTACCGGGTCTTCGACGCCGCCGGCGCCCGCGTCGGCGTCGCGATCTGCCAGGATCGCCGGTACCCGGAGAGCTATCGCTCGCTCGCCCTCCAGGGCGCCGAGATCATCCTGATCGGCTACAACACCCCGATCTCGGCACTGGCGCTCGACCTGAATGAGCTCTGCATGCGTGCCGGCGCCTACGCGAATCTCTGCTTCGTGGTGGGCGTCGCCAAGGCCGGCGTGGAGGACGGCGTCGAGCTGATCGCCGGCTCCTGCATCATCGACCCGCAGGGCCAGGTGCTGGCGCGTGCGGCGACACGCGGCGACGAGCTCGTGGTGGCACGGGTCGACCTCGACCAGATGGCGCCGCTCCGGAAGCGCTGGAACTTCCTCGGGCGGCGGCAACCCCAGCACTATGGGCTCCTGCTCCAGCCCGTCACCGAGAAGGAGCCCAACCGATGAGCGTGTCCGGCGTCGACGTCGTGGTCCGCGGTGGGCAGGTCGTCACGGCCACGGACGTCGTCGAAGCCGCGGTGGCGATCCAAGGCGACAGGATCGTCGCGATCGGGCCAGAGTCCCTGCTCCCGCCCGCGGGCCGGGTGATCGACGCGTCGGGCAAATTTGTCCTGCCCGGCCTCATCGACTGCCATCTGCACGTCGGCCCCGAGTACGACGACTGGCGGACGGCGCCCATGGCCGCGGCGCGCACCGGGCTCACCACGCTCCTGCCGTTCGTCACCTACGACGAGGGCGAAACGCTGCCGAGGGCGGTTGCGCGCCTGCGCGAAGAGGCCGAGGCGCTCTCCGTCCTCGACTTCGGCTTTCACTTCATCCTGAACCACGAGCCGTACATCCTCGAGGGCATTCCCGAGGCCTTCCGCATGGGCGTCTCGTCGATCAAGCTCTTCATGACGTACAAGAAGCGCGGCAAGCGCATGGTCTCCGACGAGTTCATCGCGAAGACGATGGAGCGACTCGCCCCGCTCGGCGGCCTCTGCCAGCTCCACTGCGAGAACGGCGACGTCCTCTGCTATCTCGAGGACAAGGCGATCGCCGAAGGGCGCACCGCGCCGACCGACTTCCCCCCGACCTGCCCCGACTGGACCGAGGAGGAAGCGATCAACCGCGCGATCCTCATCGGGCGTCTCACCGGGTGTCCGGTGTACGTCGTACACCTCTCGACCCGGCTCGGGCTGGAGCGCATCAAGCGCGCCCAGGCCGAGGGACAGAAGGTGTGGTGCGAGACCTGCCCGCAATATCTGCTCCTCACCGACAAGGAGATGGAGCGCCTGGGGCCCTTCGCCAAGATCGGACCGCCCCTCCGCCCGGCGGACGGTCCGGATCGCGCGGCCCTCTGGCAAGGCTCGGCGCAGGGCTTCATCGCCAATGTCGCCAGCGACCACTCGCCGCGCGTGCCGGCGGCAAAGGAGCCAGGGCGGAAGAACATCTTCGTCGACGCCGCGGGCAAGCCGATCCCCTTCGGCGCGCCGTCGCTCGAGACGCTGGTGCCGCTCGCCTGGAGCGAGGGCGTGGCGAAGCGCGGCCTCCCGGTCACGTGGATGGCGCGCGTGCTCGCCGAGAACCCGGCGCGGATTTTCGGGCTCTGGCCCCGCAAGGGCGCGATCCGCCCGGGCGCCGACGCCGATCTGACGATCTGGGACCCGACACCCGAGTGGACCATCCAGCAGGCGCAGCACCTCGGCATCGCCGGCTTCACGCCGTACGAAGGCTGGCGAGTGCGCGGCCGCGCGTGGATGACCCTCGTGCGCGGTCAGGTGCTGCTGAACCCGGCGGGCGAGCTGGAGCAGAAGCCAGGTTACGGTCGCTATCTGCCTCGTCGCGGCCCGATCCCGCCGATCGCGGGCGCGGTCGCCTGAGCGGTCCGCGGGCGGTGGACTACCTGGACCGGCTGGCGGCCTTCGTCGCGGCGACGCGCTTCGACGCGCTCTCCGTCGCCACGGTGGCAGCCGCCAAGCTCGTGCTGCTCGACACGCTCGGCGCGATCATCGCCGGAAGCGCCTTACCAGAGAACGCCAAACTCGCGCGACTGGCCGCCGCGCGGTCGCCACACGGCGCCGCGACACTGCTGGGCCACCGCGCCAAGGCCGACCCGTTCTGGGCCGCGCTGACGAACGCAACAGCCGGCGTCGCGCTCGAAGTCGACGAGGGTAGCCGGCTCGGCGGCGGCCACCCGGCGATCCACGTCGTCCCCGGAGCGCTCGCCGTCGCCGAAGAGCGCGGCCTCGATGGCCGGACGCTGCTCGAGAGCCTCGTGGCCGGCTACGAGATCGGCTCGCGGATCGGCGGCGCGACCATGGTGCGGGCGAACGTCCACTCGCACGGGACGTGGGGGACGATCAGCACCGCCGTCGCCGTCGCCAAGCTCGCCGGCGCGCCCGCCGAGACGATCCGTGAGGTCATCAACCTCGCGGCGTCGATGAGCCCGGCCAACACGTGGACGCCCGCGCTGGACGGCGCGACGATCCGCAACCTCTATCCGGGCCGCTCGGGCTTTCAGGGCATGCTCGCCGTGGAGCTCCAGCGCTGCGGATTCACCGGCCTTGGCGACGCGCCGTCCGATGTCTATGGAACGATCCTGGCCGACGCGTTCGACCCGACATCCGCCGTCTCCGGCCTCGATGCGCTCGCGCGCACCGCTTCAGGGCGCGAGCCGTACCGCATCGAGCAGAACTACTTCAAGCTGCACGCGTGCTGTCGGTTCAACCACTTCGCCCTCGACGCCGTGACGGATCTCCGGCGGGTTCATCGACTCGCGAGCGACGACGTCCTGAAGGTCGAGGTCGTCACCATCCCGTTCGCCGTCCGGATGAGCGAGCCCGCGCCCACGAACCCGCTCGCCGCTCGGTTCTCCATTCCCTGGGCCGTCGCCGCGGCGCTCGTCCTGGGCCGGACCGACCCGGTGGCCTTCGACTCAGCGGCGCTGGCCGACGGGAGGATCCGGGACCTGGCCCGACGGGTGGAGATCGGCACCGATCCGGCGATGTCCCCGCGACGGGCCGACGCGCCGACAGCGCGCGTGAGAATCGTGCTCCGCGACGGGCGCACGCTCGAGGAGACGACGACCGTGGTTCGCGGCGACGCGCTGAGCCCCGCGCCCCGCGACGAGATCATGGGCAAGTTCGTGAGCCTCGCCTCGCCGATCCTGGGCGAGTCGCACGCGCGCAAGGTCGCGGACGCGGTGGACGAGATCCACACCTTCGACGACGTCCGCGCCCTGACCGCGCTGTTCGTCCCCTGAGCCGGGCGAACCATCACATGCTCTTCC